>NZ_JBYTBB010000021.1:0-74297 GCF_058788755.1 Lysinibacillus sp. FW301-JW8 | reverse complement strand
AAATCCTTGATAGAATGAGAGTGCATCTGTATACCTCGCTGTGTTGTTTGGTCGTACTCTCAACTCTAGCGGATACAGATGTTTTTTTGTATTCTTTTTTAGCAAGAACAGATTTTGGTGTTGAGCCTTAAAAAGTAATGAAAGTTTTGAACAGGTATTTGACAGATTACCCGAAGGAGCTTATGTCATTTCTTATCTTGTACAAGAGGAAGGTTTTCCTATGGATATAAAACTAAAGGTAAAAGTAGAGTTACTTCCCTAAATTACAAGGAAAGAATAAATACTTCATTTATCATAAAAAAATAACGATATGCTTCGACAGTGCGAAAGACAGTAGAAATACATACAGGTTCAAAAGTAGTGTTTATTTGTTTTTTAAGCTCTAGTAAACGCAGTTAAATTCCAATACACCTGAAGGTAGACAGTTGTTGTCAGCTATGAACTCTATATCTTTGCATATTGAAAATGGTAGTGGTAATTGCGATTATCCGATGGTCAATGGTGGTCGTGCTTACCTAATTACTGTGAGTGGGAAATACTAACAAAATGGTGTTTCATCTTCTCATATCATAGTTTTATTTGATGGTTAAAGACAATGGTCATATTAATCGTAGTCTATTGTTGACTATTCAACATTCGAAATAACACTTCACTACACATCAACCAAAGGACTTGTGCGTAAAATTCACTACAAGTCCTTTTGTTATGCCTTACTCTGCTATCAACCGTGGCAGACTCGTTAATGCTCTTAATCGTTGTAAGCTAAAAACTTTATTCCCAACCAAAATTATCTTGCCATTAGAGCGGATAGGCATTTTTTTATTCTCATCAGTAAATATCGTGGATTTTGAAGGAGTATACTTCAAAATGTGGAATTAAAATAAAGTCGGATAAAAAGATCTATTTTGTTGAGTACTACTTCTTTGTTCAATAATTGAGCCACATTGTTGAACCAGCAACTTGACGGAAAGGTGAAAGGAATAGAAAATTATCTTAAGAAAATTTGGAAGGAAACTAAAATCCTTCGTTAAATTTAAGATATGCCATCCAATTTGTTAAGACTTCCTATGCATCAAATCATTTCGTGTTAATAAACATAATGTTGAAGGGAGAGAGAAACATGAGTGTAGAAATTTTTAATGGAGATCGTTCTGAAGAAAGTGTTCAATTTGAAAAATTGTTAATTTCCCAAAGTAATAAAATAAGTTTTTCTAGTATTGAAAATACAAAGCAGTTCATAAAGCAAAGGGGAACTGAAAATATTCAGCCCTATGTGATTGGTGATGATGTTAAATTTTTAAGTGATATGATGGAGCAAACCTTTGAGGATATGCAGGTCTTCACTTTAAATGACCAAAAGTCTTTGAATCAAAAAGTTATTCTTTATATACATGGTGGTGCTTGGACGAATCAACCTTTAAATTTACACTGGATGCTCATGGATAAAATAGCGCAATCGTTAAATGCGAAAATTATTGCACCCATTTATCCTAAAATACCACATTTTAGCTATAAAGATACTTACCCAAAAATCCTAAACTTATATAAAGAAATTCTTGGAACTGTTGAAAGCTCCCATCAATTGACCATCATAGGAGATTCAGCAGGCGGAAATATAGCACTTGGTCTGGTCCAACTTTTGAAGAGGAATGATCTATCACAACCAAAAGATCTTATTTTACTATCTGCATGTGTTGATATGGGTTTAGAAAATCCTCTTATACCTGAGTATGAGGAAAAGGACCCGATGCTAGCTAGTGAGGGAATGGAAGTCATTACAAAGATTTGGGCGGCTGATAAACATTTAAAGGACCCGTTGATTAGTCCAATTTACGGTGACTTTAAAGGACTTGGGAAGATGACTCATTTCATTGGAACACATGAAAGTTTATATCCAGATGCAATAAAATTTGATGAACTACTAACAGAACAAGGAATTGAAATTACTACCTTTGTTTATCCTAAAATGAATCATGTGTTTGTTGCAATGCCTATCCCTGAAGCCATGGATGCTCAGCAGAAAATTATTAATATTATTAGTGAATAAGAGTTGAAATAGGGTAATGCTATATGTTCATTATTCAATTAAAAGAGAACTTTAAATAAGCAAGGATCACAAAAATCATCAAACTTTTTTATAACAATTAAGTATAGAAAAAGAGGCTGGGACAGAACTTAATTATTTTGAAAAATAACGAAAATGGATAATAAATTTTCCGTTTCACTGAGTTGATTGATTCTTCTTAAATCAAAAAAATGTTAGACCGAGATACAATCGATCTAACATTTTTTCTTTTTGTCCCAGCCTCTTTTCACTTTTAACAAGATTTTTTATTTCATTTCAGACTTTCATCACAAGGCTGATAGAGACCATTTAGTTACTGAACCAGTTATCCTCGGAAAATGACCAGTCGTCGAAAATTTATTTACATTATTAAAGGAAAAATTTATAGTGAAGGCGTTAGAAAGGACTGTGATGATATTGAAGGTAGAAGTTTCCATTGACCCTAAATGTATAGAGCCAAAGGTTACAATTCATACAGCAGAGATGACAGATGAAATTGAGCATCTTATGCACTGTATTTCTTCAGCTGGTATCCATACATTATCGGTGTTATCAGATAGAGGTGTCGAGTTTATCGATTGTCAGGATATCATCCGCATTTATACGGAACAAAAGAAGGTATTTGCTCAAACATTAAACGGAATTTATACGGTACGCTTGCGCTTGTATGAACTGGAGGAAATGTTAAATACGCAGATGTTTGTACGAATCTCAAATGCTGAAATTGTCAACCGACACATGATAAAACGCATGGATATTAGCAAAACCGGGACAATTGGTGTTGAACTAAAAGGAAGTATCCATACATATGCTTCAAGGCGCTACGTCGCAAAAATCAAAAAGCAGTTAGGGTTATGAGGTGAAAATATATGCATAAAGACATACTGATACGTATTGTAGGAGGATTTGTAATCGGTGTTATCCTTGGATTATTAGTACAATTTTTTGTAGCAATGGGGATAGAACAAAAGGGCTATGCTTGGGTTGTTCCAGAATTTCAAGCATATTTTCCTAATGAAGCAATGGCCATTATTGTACAGATGTTGATGACGGGGTTGATTGGGATAACATTTGCCTTAGCTGCACGATTTTTTGAAATAGCTAGATGGGGGATGTTACAGCAATATATCGTGCATTTTGCTGTAACGGCAATTGTTTGGATACCTATTGTTATGACGTTATGGATGCCGAAAACGATGGCGAATGTGTTCTCCTTGCTTGCAAGTTTTTTAGGAACATATGTTATGACATGGCTATTGCAATATAAATTTTCAAAACGTGATATTGAACAAATTAATGCTATGTTAAAAAAGGAAGGTGAGTTGCATGACAATTGAAATAAAGGAACTAACCAAACGTTACCACGAAAAAGTAGTTGTGGATCAGTTAACATTCAGCATAAAGCAAGGAGAATTTTTCGCACTTCTTGGTCAAAATGCAGCAGGCAAAACGTCCACAATAAAAATGCTTTGTGGACTTCTATTGCCAACAGACGGTGATGCACTGTTAGGAGGGAAAAGTATCGTTCACCATCAGGTTGAGGCAAAGAAGATTATAAATGTTTCTCCGCAGGAAACAGCGGTTGCACCAAATTTAACAGTATTTGAAAATTTACTTTTTATGGGACGGATTTATGGGTGCTCTAAAACACAGGCAAGAGAACGGGCTAATGCATATATGGAATTGTTTGCCCTTTCGCCACGTCAGAACGACAAGGCCAAAACACTATCAGGTGGATTTAAGCGTCGATTAAGCATCGCAATGGCTATGATGTCAAATCCTAAAATACTTTTTCTGGACGAACCTACATTAGGTTTGGATGTACGTGCGCGCCGTGATTTATGGAAAATCCTAAGTGGATTAAAGGGTCAAGTAACGATTGTTTTAACAACTCATTATTTAGAAGAGGTTGAGATGCTTGCAGATCGTGTAGGCATTATGCATCACGGTAGGCTATGTGCGCTTGGCACAATTCAGCAATTGATGCATGAAACAAAACAACCATCCTTGGAAGAAATATTTTTAGCATATACAGAGGAGGGCTTATGTTGAGAGCTAATGTGTTTGCGGCAAGAAATCATAAGGAAATCGTTCGTGATCCAGTAACACTGTTAATTGGCTTAGGCTTACCGATCCTACTTATGTGCTTATTTTCAGTTATGCAAAAAAATATGCCATTTGCTTTCTATGAAATTAGTAACCTAACTCCAGGTGTTATTGTTTTTAGTTTTTCCTTTCTTACTCTTTTTTCGGGAATGTTACTTGGTAAGGATAGAAGCTCATCCTTTTTAATGCGCATCTTTGCCTCTCCCATGTCAGCAGGGGATTATATTTTAGGATATGTCCTGCCTTTACTACCAATCGCATTCATACAAATTATATTGTGTTTGCTCGCTGCCATGTTTTTAGGGCTGCCGTTGGATAGCTCTATTCTATTTATGGTAGGGGTACTTATAATTATTTCCTTATTTTATATTGGCTTAGGCTTATTATTCGGGACAATTTTTACGGATAAACAGGTTGGCGGTATCTTTGCGATATTTGTGAATGTATCAACCTGGTTTAGCGGAACTTGGTTCGAACCTGATATGATTGGTGGTACTTTTCAAGCAATTGCACAATTTTTACCATTTGTGCATGCCGTGAATGCAGCACGTGCAGTTCAAAGCACAAGTTATGCGGCTGCTTTCATACCACTTGTTATTGTCGTAGGATATACAATTGTCATATTTACAATTGCTATCCTACTATTCAAACGTAAGATGCGAGGCTAGATATAAAGGGCAATTCAAACTAGATCGTTCTCTAGTTTGAACTGCCCTTTATTTTAGTCGTGATTTAGTGTAGCTGCAATTTCTGGCTGTTTTTCCACTTGCAGCAGCATATTAAAGGAAGCAATCGCTACTTCCACTTGATCGTCCTTTGGCTCACGAGTTGTTAGTAATTGAAGCCATAAGCCAGGATAGCCAAGGAAGCGTAACACAGGGAGGTTACGGCATGCATTTGTAGCTTGCAGTACCTCGAAAGAAATACCAAGCACAACAGGAATTAATAAAATTCGGTCTACAATACGTAACCATAGTGGGTCAGTAGGCACGAAGAAATATAAAAACATGCCGACAAAGACAGTGAACAGCATAAAACTACTACCACAGCGATAATGCAAACGTGATTGAGCTTGTACATTTTTCACTGTTATTTCCATACCAGCTTCATAGCAATTTATCACCTTATGTTCTGCACCATGATATTGAAATACTCTTTTAATAATAGGAGTTAACGATATAAAATATAAATAGGTTAATAGTAAAAATAGCTTAATGCCACTTTCAAGTAAAATTTGTCCAGTTTTCCCCTCAATCCATTTTGAGAAAAAGTCCGCTATAAATACAGGAATTAGTGTGAAGGCGAATTTTCCAAATAAAAAGGAAAGTATACCAACAACGGCAACGCCTAAAATCATTTGCAACTTAGAGCCTTCCTCTTTGTTCTCCTCTTCTTCACCAGGTGTAACGTCGTAACGATCACCTGAAAATTGCATATGACGAGAGCCTAGTCCAGCTGATTCAATCAGCGCCACAACTCCGCGTACAAATGGAATTTTTTTTAACTTTTGTAAAATAGGTTTTTGAACTTTTTTATAATGATAATAATCAATGGAATCATCGTTACGGCGAATGGCTGTAATCGTATGTTCCTTTCCTCCGAACATTACACCTTCTAATTGTGCTTGTCCCCCGTATACAGGTGAATTGCTCAAGGCTAACACCACTCTCTATATATATTTCAACTGTACCATTGTACTAAATTTAATGAAAAACCTCTAGAGTAACGCATAGTAAAATTTCTATATGGCTACACTATTCGTACAATTAAGGAAATGATGAACAACTAAAAAATCAATCAAGCATATTAATAAGGAGGATTTTTACTTGAAAATAGCTAGTATCACTTCCCTTGTCAGTGCCCTTGTTTTAGCATTGTGCTTAAAGGGCTTACATTACTTTCATCTTATTAAATGGAGTCCAGTAGGCTTTTATAAGAAATGGGAGCTGTTTGAGGATAGCTCAAAACTCTTTCATTGGAGTTTTCTGATTTTATGTCTATTTATCATAGGGTTTTTGTTATTTATATTGTTGAGATATGTCTATATTATTCCAGCAGTTCTATCTTCATTTTTACTTGGACTATTGGTGACGATTACATTAGAATGGGTTGTTCTTGATTTACCTATGCATCTTTCTTCCTTTAAGAAATTATCGATTCCCTTTATGGTGGTCGTTATTTGTCTTTTACGTTTCTTGCTTGAAACAGCGAATTTTCATCAGAAAGAACATACAGCCCAGAAAGGAAATTAGTTGATGTATACGTTGTGTATGATAAAATAAATGGCAAGTACATAGAAAGAGGCGAAGATGCGTGAAGTTATTATGTTTGAATGGACCTAACTTAAATCGACTGGGTAAACGAGAGCCACAAATTTATGGACATGAAACATTAGATGATGTGAAAAATAATGTTCAGAATCTTGCGGCGTCTCTTGGTGCTACTGTCGATTTTCGTCAGTCTAATCATGAAGGAGTACTGATTGATTGGCTGCAAGAAGCAGAGGACGAAAAATATAATGGAATTATCTTTAATCCTGGAGCATATACCCATACAAGCATCGCGTTACATGACGCCATTGCTGGAATCACTGTGCCAGTTATCGAAGTACATATTTCAAATATCCATAAACGCGAGGCTTTCCGTCATCATTCCTATCTTGCTCCGGCATGCCTTGGTCAGATATGTGGACTAGGTACGAAGGGCTATGAACTGGCACTACGCACATTTATTGAGAGGGAGAATTGATTATGTTGAAATTGCAAAAGCTACGTAAGACACTTCAAGAACAAAACATCGATGGCATTTTAATTACAAACGGGTACAACCGTCGTTATATGACTGGTTTTACAGGTACAGCGGGCGTAGCGATTGTGTCTCAAAATGATGCTGTGTTTATCACAGATTTCCGTTATACAGAGCAAGCGGCTGCACAAGTACAAGATTTCCGAATTGTAAAGCACGAGGCAACGATTATTGAAGAAATTGCAACGCAAGTAACAAACATGGGTATTAAACTACTGGGCTTTGAGAAAGATACTGTCAGCTATGGCACATATGAGCTATATAAAAGTAAGATTCAAGCTGATTTAGTGCCGATTTCTGGGCTAATTGAAAAAATTCGCTTGATTAAGACGAAACAAGAGATTAATATTATTAAGGTTGCGTGTGAAATTGCTGATCACGCATTTACACATATTTTAGACTTCATCAAGCCTGGTAAAACAGAGCTTGAGGTTTCGAATGAATTAGAATTTTTCATGCGTAAACAAGGAGCAACCCAGTCCTCATTTGATACTATTGTTGCATCTGGCCTTCGTTCAGCATTACCGCATGGCGTTGCAACGAATAAAGTAATTGAAAAAGGCGACTTTGTCACATTAGACTTTGGCGCACTGTATAATGGCTATATTTCGGATATTACACGTACTGTGGCAGTTGGCGAGCCATCTGAAAAATTAGTGGATATGTATAATGCAGTCCTTGCTTCTCAGCTATTAGCACTTGAAAAGGTAGGTCCTGGGCTAACAGGCATCCAAGCAGATGCGATTGCACGTGATTACCTTAAAGAAAAAGGCTATGGTGAGGCATTTGGTCATTCATTAGGACATGGAATTGGTCTTGAAGTACATGAAGGTCCTGGCTTATCAATGCGTTCAGATACGGTGTTAGAGCCAGGGATGGCTGTAACGATTGAACCAGGAGTTTATTTACCAGGTATCGGTGGTGTCCGTATTGAGGATGATATCTTAATCACAGAGACTGGTAATGAACTGTTAACACATTCGTCAAAAGAGCTTATTATTTTATAAAATTTGGAGGAACACAAATGATTTCAGTAAATGATTTTCGTACAGGACTTACAATTATTGTAGATGGCCAATTATACCGTGTGTTAGATTTCCAACACGTTAAACCAGGTAAAGGTGCTGCGTTTGTACGTTCTAAATTACGTAATCTTCGTAACGGTTCAGTGAATGAGAAAACATTCCGTGCTGGCGAGAAAGTTGAAAAAGCACAAATTGACAATCGTAAAATGCAATATCTTTATGCACAAGGTGACGAGCATGTGTTCATGGACTTAGAATCATACGAGCAAACTGAACTAGCTTCAGATGCTATTGAATATGAATTAAAATACCTTAGAGAGAATATGGAAGTTTATATTCAATCATACCAAGGTGAAATGCTAGGTGTTGAGTTACCAAACACTGTAGAGCTAGAAGTAACAGAAACAGAGCCTGGTATCAAAGGAGATACAGCTTCAGGTGGTACAAAACCTGCTACACTTGAAACAGGACTTATTGTACAAGTGCCATTCTTCGTTAACCAAGGTGATAAGTTAATCATCAATACAGAAGAAGGCTCGTACGTTTCTCGTGCGTAATGCTTTTAAAAAACCTGCTCTTTTATAAGCGAAAGAGTAGGTTTTTATTTGTTTTTTATACATATAAAGCAAAAAAAACTGTTTTTTGTGACATTCGATAGAGGCGTTGTACGTTTTTTTACTAGCCTTGTAATTGTTTCTATCATACGATTTATGGTCATACATGGCAGAAATGTTACAATAAACGTGAGGAGTGAGTGCTATGCTACAAACAACATTAGGGATATCTTATCCAATAATTCAAGCACCGATGGCAGGTGTAACATCACCAAAATTTGTTGCTGCCTGTGCGGAGGAAGGAATTTTAGGCTCGATAGGGGCGGGTTACTTAAATGGAGAGCAAACAAAAAGTTTTATCCAGGAAGTAAAAAAGCTTACAAAGAAGCCCTTTGCTGTGAATTTATTTGTTCAGGAAGATCCACGTATTGATATCGAAGTCCTTCAAAAAGCTCGTATGGCCTTACAACCATTTTATGATGAGCTGGGTCTTTCACCTGTACAAAGTGTTATGTCCAAGGAAGTATTTGAAGGACAAGTGCAAGCTATTCTTGATGAAAATGTCGCCGTTTGTTCCTTTACATTTGGCATTCCTTCTGCAGATGTTATACAACGTTTAAAGGACAATAAGGTATTTGTTATCGGTACAGCCACTACGTTAGAAGAGGCAAAGCGTGTAGAACAGGAGGGGATGCATGCTGTAGTTCTGCAAAGTCGTGAGGCTGGAGGTCATCGCGGCTCCTTCACTGAACCTATGCAATTAATTACATTGCATGACTTATTGCAGCAAGTAGTTGGACAAATTTCAATTCCTATTATTGCTGCAGGGGGAATTGTCACGAAAGAAGATGTGGAAAAAGCTTTAGCCAGCGGTGCACAGGCAGTTCAAATTGGCACGGCTTTATTAGTGGCAGATGAGTGTGAAATTTCACCGCTCTATAAAAATGCTGTACTCCAATCAGAAGCACAGCAAACGACTATTACTCGTGCATTTACAGGAAAACCAGCAAGAGGCTTAGCGAATGATTTTACAGAACGTATGAAAGATGCACCTGTAGCTCCCTATCCTTTGCAAAATCATTTAACGACAACGATTCGTAAAGAAAGTGCGGAACAGGGGAATGCTGAATATCTATCTATGTGGATGGGTGAAAATAGCTATTTAGTAAAACAGACAGGCACTGTGAAAAACATTATTGAAAAATTACTATGATTATATTGATGTGTTGTTCACCGTTTAAAACGGTATAACAACACGTCATTAAAACTGAGATCTCTATACAAATGTATAGAGGTCTTTTTTTATTGGTTGCAACATATATTGCTGTACACGAGGGGGCGTATGCATGGAATTACAAGACGTATTAAGAGTCGCTGGAGTGGGACTAGTAGTTGCGCTTCTTCATGTTTTCTTTGACCAAACAGGAAAAAAAGAATTTTCGTTTTTCCTCTTTTTCATTGCTTATTTATACATGACAGCGGAATTGTTGAGATTTTTACGTCTATTTTTCAATGAAATCCTTACATTCTTTCAATGGTTGACCTCTTCAGGGTAAGTGTAGATGGAAATTGTCATCGTAGCTGTTGTCATGCTGCTTTTATTATTACTTATAAAAGAAGTCATACAGCCACTCCATGCGCTAATTAGTGTAATGTTTTCATTTTTATTGTTCGGTATGTTGTTCTCGACACTCTTATTGCCGTTCATCAAACAGCTGCTCGAGACGTTGGCTATTTTACCATATGCAAAAGCGATTGTCATAAGCGCCAGTCTTTTTTATGTGGGGCAATGGATGTCAATGTTACTTGTAGAGCACAATTATAAAGTACTCGGAAACATAGTGATTGATGGGGTTAAAGTTGTCATTTTATTGTATTGGTTTAAAGAATTTTTGGCTGTTTTACAGGAGGTGTCAGCTATTTTACAACGGCTAAACTAAGGGGCGAAGATCATGCAGGAGCAGATACTGTCATTTTTAATTGATCCATTTTTTCTCTTGCTGAAGATGACGCTCACCCTGTGTGGGTATGTCGTCATTATTTTAATCATAAATATGCTATTACCTACATTCGAAAAAGGGACAAGAATACTATTCTTTCTGATTGTGCTCGCAACAATAGGACCTGTAGTAGTGAAGTCATTTCAACTAATTGATGAAATAGCACAGGGACTTGCCCACATATTTACAGCATTTTACCCCATCCTTACTTCAAGCTTTCTTTTATCAAGTAGTATTACGGCAATTGCTTCCTGGCAGCCTTTTTTACTTTTTTTTGTACAAGTCCTAACAATAGTTAGTAGTAAATGGCTGATACCAGGCGTGTTATTTGCCATTGTATTTGATGTATGTAGTGTCATTGTGAAAGAAATTTCCTTTACAAGAATTGCTGATTTGATCCGTTTTACCATTATGAGCATCGTCTCTGCATCTGTTATTTGCTACATTATTTTAATGTCAGCAAGCGGTGTAGCGGCATTTAGTGTGAATGCAGCGGTTGCAGAGCCTGTCAAAAAATTAATTGAAGAAAATATTCCAGTGGTTGGCTCTTTTATTGTTGATAGTTTTTCAATGTTCCAGCATATGACACAATTTTCCTCTTCTATTAGTAGTATTAGTGCCTTTATAGCGGTTATTACTGTGTCATTTATTCCGACATTACAGCTTGTTATCAGTGCTTACTCGTTAAAATTACTGGCAGCTATTTTAGAACCGATTGCTTTTGATGATATTTGCAGATTACTAGATCACGTTAGTAAATCTCTATTTACGTTATGTGCAGTATCATTTTTAATTGCTTTTTCATTTATGTTTTCTTGTTTTTTCCTCATCGTTTTTGTACAAGTTATGGCCGGGGGGAGATAGATTGATTCTTTTATTGGCATTGCTCTTTGTATGTCAGATATTTGTCTTTTTGACAGATGATAAAGAAATAATTTCACTGACAAAACTGGTGATTACGTTAGTATTTTTGCAATTGCTATTAAAGATTCCATTTATCAATTCATAGGAAGAAACAAGCGTACATACACTTGAAAAAGAGAAGATGAAAGGAGGCAATGTACAAGTGATGTGGAAAAGGCTCGAAAAAAAACAACGTCATTTATGATCTTAATGCTTATTGCCGCCTCCGTAGGAATTTTCATCATTTTACCCATGTATCAAACGAATTCTACAAATAATCAAGCAACACCGACAACCAATGAAGAAAAACTGGAACAGACACTGAAAGCAATGCAAGGTGTTGGGGAGGTTAAAGTATATTTTTATTACGGAGAGATGACTGATGAGAAGGACGAAAATAAACTATTTAGCCAATATTTTCGAGGGACTGAGCAAAGTACGAAAGAAGTAACAGGGCTGCTCATTGTTTCAGAAGGTGCAAAAGATATCTTTATGAAAAATGAGATTCGTGCGGTTGTCAGTCAAGTGATGCAGTTACCGATT
This sequence comes from Lysinibacillus sp. FW301-JW8, assembly GCF_058788755.1. Lineage (NCBI taxonomy): Bacteria > Bacillati > Bacillota > Bacilli > Caryophanales > Bacillaceae > Lysinibacillus > Lysinibacillus sp. FW301-JW8. The sequence goes on along the minus strand of NZ_JBYTBB010000021.1, from coordinate 62,296 downwards.
CATCGGATAATTATTGTTCCAATGGAAAATAAGGAGGAAAAGTAAATGCGCGTACGTAGAAGAACAGTTTGGTTTATGACATTATTAAGTCTAGTAGCAGTAATTTCAGTGTATTATTTGGTTGATCCAGCAAAACAATTTAATGGACTAACTATTTTTACAGATGATACTTTACAGCAAACTGCCGTAACAGGTGTAACAGATAAGGAGGCTACGAAAGAGGATTTGACGCAGGAAGTCTCCTCACCTAGCCATTTGTTTGAAGAAATGCGCATGCAAGTTAGTGATGAAAGAAGCCAGCTTCGTCAACAATTAACGCAGAAGATTGCTTCTCAAGAATACACTGCAGACGAAAAAAATCAAGCATTTAATGACATTGATAGCCTTATTAAACAAGAATCAGCAGAAGCAATGCTAGAAATGTTAATTAAATCTTTAGGTTACTCTGATGCGTTTGTAAAAGCAGACGGTGGCAAAGTATCTGTTACAGTTATGGCGGAAGAGCTATCAAAATCTCAAGCAAATGAGATCATTTATTTAGTAAGAACGGAGTGGGAAGGTGCAAATGATGTACAGGTAAAATTCAGTGCTAATAACTATTAAAAGATAAAGAAAAAAAGGAATATTCTGTTTATTTATTAGTCATTGTTATATATCAGTGCAATGAAAAGGCTTTCGTTTAGTAAAGGAAAGCCTTTTATTTTGTTCATATTTACTTAATTTTCATTTAACTATTTCAAATTGTTCGAAAAAAATATAGAATAGTGCTTGTAGTAGATTTTATTTCATAAGGAGAGTTAGAAATGTTCAAAATTCAAGAAATTCGTGAAATCATTAAATTAGTAGATTCTTCTTCAATTGACGAGTTTGTGTATGAAGTAGATGGCGCAAAAGTTAAGTTAAAAAAGAATGGTGTTGTTGTTACTGAAACTGTAGCACCGAAAAAAGAAGTAGTAGCCCCTGTTGTACAACAATCTGCACCAGCAGCTCCTGCGGCACCAGCTGCCCCAGCAAAAGCTGAAGAAGCACCAACTGCAGCAGCACCAACAGCTAACGACCCATCGTTACATAAAGTTGTATCGCCTATGGTTGGTACTTTCTACCAGTCTCCAAACCCAGAATCACCAGCTTATGTTAAAGTGGGTGACAAAGTTGGTAACGAAACAATCGTTTGTATCGTAGAAGCTATGAAGCTATTCAACGAAATTGAAGCAGAAGTTCAAGGGGAAATCGTTGAAGTACTTGTTAAAGATGGCGAATTAGTAGAATACGGACAACCATTATTCCTTGTAAAAGCTGAGTAAGGAGTGCAAACCATGAAAAAAGTTTTAATTGCAAACCGCGGCGAAATCGCTGTGCGTATCATTCGTGCTTGTAAAGAGTTAGGCATTCAATCTGTTGCCGTATACTCTGAAGCAGACGCAGACGCATTACATGTGAAATTAGCAGACGAAGCATATTGCATCGGGCCAAAGCTATCCAAAGATTCTTATCTTAGCTTCCCGGCTTTACTAAGCGTAGCAGAGAAAACGGGTGCTGATGGTATTCACCCAGGTTACGGCTTTGTATCTGAAAACGCTGATTTTGCTGAAGCTTGTGAAAATGCTGGCATTAAATTTATTGGTCCTTCATCTGATTCCATTAAAATTATGGGTATTAAAGACGTTGCCCGAACTACAATGGAAGCAGCAGGTGTTCCGCTTGTTCCAGGTACTGGTATTGTTCCAGACATCGAAACAGGTAAAGAATGGGCTGCAAAAATCGGTTACCCAGTTATCATCAAAGCAACTGCTGGTGGTGGCGGTAAAGGGATCCGTGTAGCTCGTACAGAAGAAGATCTTGTGAAAGGCATCGAAATTACGCAAAAAGAGGCTGCTGCAGCATTCGGTAACCCTGGAGTATATTTAGAGAAATTCATCGAGTACTTCCGTCACTGTGAAATCCAAGTATTAGCAGATGGTCATGGGAATGTCGTACATTTAGGTGAACGTGACTGTACAGTTCAACGTCGTATGCAGAAATTAGTAGAGGAAGCTCCATCTCCAGCTCTATCTTCTGAACGTCGTGCTGAAATGGGAGCGGCCGCTGTTAAAGCGGCACAAGCTTGTAACTATGAAGGCGCTGGAACAATCGAGTTTATTTATGACTATCAAGAAGATAAATTCTACTTCATGGAAATGAATACTCGTATCCAAGTAGAGCACCCAGTAACAGAAATGATTTCTGGTGTAGATCTTGTACAACAACAATTAAAAATTGCATCTGGTGCAAAACTGCCGTTTACACAAGATGATATAAAATTAAATGGTTGGGCAATTGAATGCCGAATTAATGCAGAGAATGCATATAAAAACTTCATGCCTTCAGCTGGTACTGTCGATACGTATGTAACGCCAGGCGGCTATGGTGTACGTATTGATTCTGCAGTTTATGCTGGCTATACAATCCCACCGTATTACGATTCAATGGTGGCAAAACTTATTGTTCATGCAGACACACGTGAAGAAGCGATTGCGAAAATGAACCGCGCACTAAGCGAATTTGAAGTATCTGGTCCTGGTATCAATACAACAATTCCATTCCACCAAGCATTGATGAACAATGATGTTTTCAAATCGGCGCAATTCAATACGAAGTTCCTAGAAGAGAATGATGTATTGGGTGTAGCGGAAAAAGCGAAGTAAGCATTTAAGGAAAAAAAATTGGAATAAAACAAATAGGAATTTCCAAAATTTTTTACCTCTAACTCTAAAATATTTAGGTTGGAGGTTTTTTTATGTCCAAAAATAAGCAGAGAACAGGGATATTTGATTTGGCTAAGAATGAGCATGACGAGCCATTTATTATAGCGCCATCCATTGTGGTAGATGTTAATTCTGTTCGATTAAAAGGCAATCGCATTAGCGCTCATTCAGCTTTAATGATTGTCAAAGAGCAAATGCGATTGTCGGGAGAAATTGGCACAATAGGCTTCTATTTGTATAGTTGGTTGAAGCATAAGCATGACATTTTTAGAAATGGTTATGATGTTCTTACGAGAAACTAAGTGTTGAAGCAGGTCTACCAAGACGCACAATGATTAAATACCTTAATGCTCTAAAGGGTTACGATCTGATTTCTTTCAAGTTCAATCAAGACTACTATGTGATAGGTATGTCAGATGGTGATAGAATGGCAACAAACAGTTACAGTAATTTCTATGAAGTACCGAAGTCATTCCAAAAGATGATGGTTATGACTAAAGATGTTTAAATAAAAGGAATGATGTTGTAGTGACTATAGAGCAACTACCTTTTTAAAAATTAACTAATGTAGATATTCGCATTATATATAATAGAAGCGTAGATGGCTACGATTCATATTATTTGTCCGTATTAATAGGGAATAATAGAGTAGTAGATCTATTTAACCTCTATTATATATAGTGCCAAAAAGTACAATTATTGATTTTGAAGCAAATGAACGTCGATAGAAACAACAGTGGTGGATTTGGCTGGGGCGGCTTGTTACAATGGACTTTAGGAAGCTTACCTATTTCACAAAAAAGTAAAAATCCAACAATTACTATCTACAACCTTTTCACCAAATTAAACAATATATGTTAGAGCTATCATTTATCACTCAATCCTGTTAAATGATAGAAACATTGACTATTACCTCTATCTCAAATATTGGGTTTATGATAACATATATATGGAATCTTTTAACTTTAGAAAATATGAAAGGAAGTGTAATAATCAGATATGAAAAAGATATTGAAACCATTGATTAGTGTTATTGCCATTGGTGCCATCTCTCTATCTATAAATATAGATAAAAATGTATTAGCTAATAATATTGAAAATACATGTGAGTATGATTCGGCATCGAAAAAAAACCCTGATTATTCCACAATGAACTGTTTGTTAACCGAAACAGCACTGAAATATGATGTTCCTCCTGAAATTGTGAAGGCAATAGCGGAAGGTGAAAGTGGAAATTGGCGTCATTTCGATGTGAATGGTGAAGCGATTGTGTCAGCTGATAATGGAATAGGCATTATGCAAATTACAAATCAAGCAGGCTACAATCAAGATAGATTAAAAAGCGATATTGTCTATAATATTCAAGCTGGTGTAGAGACTCTAGATAATATGTTTAAGCGGAAGGATTTACCTAGCATCAACAGTGGAGAAAGAGATGTACTGGAACATTGGTACTTCGCTATCATGGCTTATAATGGTACTAAGCCAGTAAATAGTCCAATTGTCCAAGCAACTGGTGAAAGAAATGCAAATGCCTATCAAGAAAGAATTCTCCGAATTATTGAGAAATTGGAATTAATAGACTTAGTAGAGCTGCCTTTTACACGCGAACATTTTCAATATGACTCTAACAGCAGGGAAAATATTAAATTTTCAGCGATGAACTATCCTTTTGATTTACCATTAAACAAATCAAAGTATTTTTTTGAAACAAATCAAAAAGTTAGTGCAACAACAACTAATGTAAAATTTAGGTCAAGACCTTCTACGGATAGTCCTTCTATGGGTACTTTACGTGAAGGCGAAATTGTTACCATTACGGGTCCTTTTGAATATGAAAAAGTATCAACGAAGAAAAACCATTTTGTTTGGTATCCTGTGAAAAGAAGTGACGGGACAGAGGGGTATGTAGCATCAAGTTATTTAAACTACTCAGCTTCAACGCCAACACCTCCGGTAACACCGCCAACAACGGGTAACGTTGATGTATCAAAGTTTGCTGATTACAATGCAAACCAATACTGGGCTGAGGATTTTAAGTGGGCAGTCAACATCGGTATCATCAGTGGAGACCCAAACGTGAAAAACCCATCAACAGGTAAGTACGAAAACTTACTTAAACCGTACAATAACTTAACGGAAAACCAAATGTTATCTATCCTATTTCGTTACTTCAAACCATCAGAACTAGCTTCAACGATAGCTAAAACTTCATGGTATGGAGACGTAAACTACCAACTGGCTACAAAATACTCTCTACCAGTACTAGGTGCAAACACAGCATCCAAACAAGCCATTGCAGGGAAGGATATCACACGGGGTAACTTCGCTCGTATCTTAGCTTCAATGCATTATGGTAAGACTGTATCTCAGTCAGAAGCTATTAAATTCTTTCGTGATAATGGTTTAACAACTACTAAAACAAATGAAGAGTTTAAACCAAATGATTCTCTAGCAAGAGCGCACACAGTGGCATTCTTCCACCGTTACGAACAAATATTCAATAACTAAATTGCTACATACAAGTGAAAAGGTGACTATAAAAGTCATCTTTTCTTTTTGTTAAAAAAATCCTTTCTTGACACTCCTCGAACCTTTCATAACTAAATTCATTGACACAGATTGCTTGATGGGAGCTACAAAGTCTTGTGTTAAGCTACAGGAGAGGTTGAGGAAGCATAACAAAAGGACTTGCATATATGAGGAATAATCATAAACACAATAACTCAATCAATCTGTTGTTTGGTATAGTGTAACATATTTATTAAAATATGGGTGTAGATGCTTGTAGCACTAACAAGGAAGATTAGCTGTTACAGCAGGCGATACGACAGCGTCTAAAACGCTACTAAACTAATCAATCGCTTATACATGATGAATCACATCAAAAACCTGTATTAATTGCACCAATGGACAAATAGATGAAAGAGCGGCGATACACAGGCCAAATTGTTTCATTGATTAAAGCGAGTGATTACAGATAGATATTTACATAGAGAAAAGTAGGTGCTAACGATAGCTCTCATAAAATAAAAGTGGTATCACAACTTATGAGTAAAGCTACAAGAGAGGTTGTGAAGATATAAACAAAGGGCTTAGGGAATTTTACGCACTAGCCCTTAGATTGATATGTGATGGGATGGGGTATTGTTTGGATTTATTCTTTATCCTCATATATTCTTCTACCAAAACCCCAACCTACAATCACTCCTGCAAATGCACCTATTACACTATATCGAATGATAGAAACAATATAATCATACACAGGTACATACACTGTTGAATAACCACCATCAAAATCGTAAGTTTCCTTGTAGTCCACAAGTAAGATAGATAAAGCTAATGAAATAAAAAACCCATAAATTGCCCATTTTTGAATACTTTTTTCCAGAATACTCACCTCTAAATTTTTTCCAATCATACTAAATGAAAATTATATCTCTAAAGAAATCATAACATAGGCAAGTGTTGGTTGGTATATAAATGGTAATATTGCAACAAATATGATTAGCAATTACTCCTAATTTAGTAAGATAAGGGCGATTTTTTTAGAAATCTATTCAGTAATAAGGAGCAACAATTCATAGGGAAATTGCTATACAATACTCAAATTAAATGACAAGCCAAGTTGGAGCGGTAAATAAGAGTAAATGTATCATCATCTAATTTGTATGATTTTGTACAGATATTTTCATAGAGGACTAAGGTCTTAACGATAATGGATAAGTTGTGATTCATTAAACAATTATTAAGGAAGTACCAAGTTGTTGATGCCTGTTCTGTAAACAGTGCTCAATGCAATCGAGTAACCAACTATTCAGCTTTGAGTTAATTACATGAGTAACTAGCAAGATCCTAGAACCATTTAACGAGTCTGTGAGGATAGTAGAGAATAGGTAGAATGAATGTAAAGGAGTATTCTCGTGAAAGTATAAGAACATAAACAAAAGGACTTGTGTGTGTTTATGCACAAGCCCTAAAATGATGTGTGTTGCCTATGGTATTGATTGTAGAAAAGGAATGATTGCCCCAAATGATTATTCATTCAGCTCTTTTTTCTGTTTTGTATCAATTATTTTAAATAAAAAGAACAGTAGACTACAAGAAAAAACTATCGACATTACACCTTTAACCGAACGCATTACAACGGTATCAGTAGGGAAACCATATAAAATATGTCCCAAACAATATATCCACGCTACAACTATGAATAATTTAAATAGTATATTCTTCATGAAGTATTCTCCCTTAAAAGAACGGCCTTTTTCCTTACTAGCTGAAAATGCTATCTACAGAGAATTATAGCATAATAAATCCTGAGTTGGTATAAAAGTGGTAATTATTATTCACTATTACAGTAGATAATAATAGCCCCATTATTTAGTGTTTTTTCTTCAGTAGAATCTATAGTGGCATCTCCAAGTACACTCAATATCAGTTAGAAATTGTTCCCGTTCTGTAAGAGCATTTCATTTAAACTTCCATATTGTTTTTTGGAAAGTAACACGTAGTACCCTTCGAGAAACTGAGTATCTCCTCCCATAGCTGCGAATTCGCTTGACAATGCTAATCCTGAGCTAAAACAGTGAAGCTAATTGCTTGGAATTCCAACTCTGAGTACTTTTTTGAACTATCTATTTACTTCCTCTTGTCCCCATAGAAAACCATCTTCACGTTGATTCAATCAAGTACATTAAACGTCTTTCAACAGTGGGTACAAAAAATAATTCACTTTTTATATTGAAAAAACTAAAAATTCGATTTGCATCAATTTTTTTGTGGCAAATCGACTTTTTTCAATGATAGGTTTTATTTGGTATAATAAGATAAATTCAGAAAGTTTAACTATATTGTTGGAGATCAATTATGAAACAGATTTCTTATGAGATTTCGAAATAAATGATTCCATGTTTTAGGAAGTGTTTTCATTATCAAGATTTTGGCTTACGTTAGAAAGAGAAAGGGAGGATATTCATGCTATTACTCTGGAGTGTTTCCTTTGTTATCGTAATTTTTGCCTTCATTTTAGCAGTAGTTAAGCTTTCGTGGATTTACATGTTTATAAGTACAATTGCGTCTATACTAGTTGCATCTTATTATTTTTTGGGAGCAAACAATGCTTGGAAGTATATCGGTTTGATTCCTATTTTCTTATTAATGTTGACAGTAGCTTTTTGGTATTTAGAAAAAAGGAAAATAGAGATTAATTGCCGATTTCATAAAGATTTAGATTACAAGTAGTGAAAAAAATATAACCTAAACATAGAAGGAAGTGTGTCGCATTCCATTTTATTATGAGAATTTTTTCGATTTCTTTTGCAACTGTCAACTATTTGAAAAGAAACGGAACGAAGTATACAATAGCGTTCTGAGGTTGTTCGATTCTTATGGGATGGTTGATGCTTGAGGGAGTATGTATTACGAATTTCCTTGAAAAGAACGATGTATTGGGAGGATTAGAGACAGAGAAGTAAGCATTCACAAATTCACAACCTCCTAACTTTTAGCAGCTAGGAGGTTTTTTTGTCTAATATTTGATTTGAAAGATGATTTTGACTTTTATTGACTTGAGATGACTTTGTGTTAGCCACATCTCTTAAATTATGATTATTCCTCTACTAATGCAGATAGTTGAAAATACGATTTTAATTTTACTGCTTTCATTTCACGCTCTAATTTCATATAATAGCCTGCGCCAGTACCGCCTGTATAGCGAAACGTATTATGCTTGTGACAGATCGGTAATAAATGTACATAACCACCCTCATCAACTGAACTTGAATTGGTTGCTTGTAAAATTACATGACCGCCTACTATTGTATCATTACAGCTAAATCCTCTCGTTTTATCATCACTTCCATCTTGTGAATCACCTATATAAATTTTGTTTTGCTCCGCACAGCAAGAAGTGACATCATACTCATTTTGCAAACAGACTTTTAGTAATTGAATCCAAGATGACACTCCATGCCTTGGATCATGAGTACTACCCTCCACATTGGCAAACGTTGTGCCGATATCTAAAGGATCTGTCACACTATCATATACCGATCTTAAAGGAACAATGATAAATTCGTCTGTATAGTCTGTCTCTGGATTCCATAAATCAGCAAAATAAGCACCTTGCTCATCCTTTGTTTTACGATAAACTACTCGGAAACGCGCTTCCTGCTCCTGTGTCAATTGCAATTTAGCACCCTCTACTGTCGTTGGCATATTGGTAATCATTCTTATTCCTCCTATAGGTTTAAAGTCTGTTTATTATATTTTTTATTGTAATCATCTAGCATTTCTTGGAATTTCGTAACGAACTCAAAAATAGAGATGAAATCAGTATTACTGCTAGCCCCTGTATTGTTAATGCTAACACTTTTATCTGCTGCTGTTGCTTCAAGATAATAGCCTAAAATTTGCGGATTCGTAAAGCGCACCGTAACGCTATTAGCAGAGGATTGCACGCTGGAATTACTTTGTGCTGAGGATGAGGAAGAAGACCTGCTTCCACCGAAAATAAAGAAGCCTCCACCTCTTGCTGAATGATCCTCAACACTTTGTGCAAATGAATCTGACATAGCGGTTGCAGAAGTAAACTTAATTGTGACATCTCGCGCAATAACAAATGCCGTAGGGAAGCATGGGAAAACACATTGATTCATTTCTTTAAAGCGTTCCTTTGAAAAATCTTGATAATCTTTCGATGGTGCAATGGATTTGCTTGATGTATTATACATATCCTCTGTCAGTAAAAAGACCCCAGGATTAAACCATTCTCGACCAATTTGTACCTTTGCTACAGACAGGCCAATTTGGATGGACATCTCTGAGCTACTAGCAAATGCCTTGCTGATCGCTTCCTTATGGCTAGAGCTACTAGAATAGCCACCAAAGAAAAAGGATACGCCATAGTTAGAGGAAGAGGCTGAAGCATAGGAAGAGGAAGCTTGATTCGCTTCTTTTAGGCTAGATGTGAGAATAATCTGTGTAAAATTCTCGGGCACATGATTTGGTGCAACTTCATTTTCCTCTGTTTGCTTACTAGCCTCCTTTGAAGATTGTAAAACAGTTGCAAGTCTAATTTTCTCTTTTAATGCTTCAATATCCTGATTTGTATTGTCAAGCTGCTGTTGTAAGGGGGAGAGCATGGATTTGAATTGGAGCTTATTGTTCGCTTCAAAATATTGCATCGCAGCATTTGTTGCCTTTTGTGCCTTGTCAATTAAATCATTTTGTGCAGTTAAACAATCCTTAAAGTTAGCACTAAGCTTATCAAGCAAATCTTTTACCTTATCATTTTCAACACCAAAAATACGCATAACCGTTGAAGGTAAAACGCTTGTTACTTCCTGTAAACCTTGGGAAGCCATCACATCAACCAATGTTTTTAACATATCGAGTGTTGTATTAGCATACGTTTTCTGCAATGCTTCAAGTGACGCTTTAAACGCTGTATCATTTTTTTCATAAGCCTCTTTTAATGCTTGTACTTCTTTTTCATCCGGAATAATTGCTAAAAATGAGTTGATATTACTTGTAATATTGCTACGTTGAGCTACTAATACGGCTAGCTGCTGTGCTAATGCTGCCGGACTTTCGAGTAAGTCAATAGGTGTAAAGGAGGTATTCAATAAAGTAAACCAGTTTTCAGGATAAAGCTGAACAGGATAAACATGTCCACCATCTGGATTCATTTTTCCTACATTGGCAATTGTAGAACGCGCCTCCGCAATTTCACGCCCAACACCACTATCTAAAATACCATTAATAATTTCCATATCACCTGGGGAAAAAACACTTAAAACTTTACCGAGTTTTTCCTCTACTCCAAGCACTTCTGCCTCTGCCGTTATTTCATACCAATCTAAAAATTCATTATTACGTTGCTTATAGTCTTCGGCTGTCTGCTCTGGGTACTTTTTCGCAAGTTCGTTTTTCTTTGCCACTTGTTTTTCAGCCCATGCTTGCTTTGCCTCTACATAATCGCTATACAATCGGTAGAATACTTGCTCAAGCGTAAGTACATCCTGCTTGCCATCCCCAAAATTATAAGGATATGGCGTCATTAAAACCTCTCTTAGTTTGTTTTTCGCCTCAAATAGCTTACTATTTAATTTAGGTGTTAACATATCTAGTGCAGTTTTATACTGAGTTGATAGGTGACGCCCATTATCAGAGGCTGTCATCTGACAGGCATCAAACAATTTATTGACAAGCTTTGATTCATTAGCTCTTACATAAGCAGGCTTCGGTTCGTTATTGTCAATGTCATAGGCATACTGTGAGGCACTAATTAACGTTCCGGGAAGGCTCATACAAAAAAATTGATTTGCATTACTGCCACCAATAACGGAAGTAATCTGTTCATATAGTTTGTCCGCAAAGCTTTTAGAATTCTCATTATCCTGCAGATCTGTTGCTGTCAATATCTGATCTTGTTCATTTTCCATTGTACTTCCCCCAATACATAATTGTGATTGTAAAGCTTTCACCAAACCACTATATGAAGAGGCCTTCTTCCATATAACACCCGACTTAAAAAAACTTTTGTTAGTTTTTATAGAGAAGTAATGTTGGTTTATCGATAGAATCTTTAGAGTTATCGAAAAAAAGTCATGTTTTATCACCCAACTTTTTAAATTTATCGGCTAAAACGGCTTTCGACAGCCAAACCTTCCTTTTTATAGTATAATAAGCGTAAGAACAGCATTTGTTTGTGATGTGTTAGGGAAAGGATGATATTTGTATGGCTGAGAAAGTAGGACAATCTTTCGTACAACCAACTCCTTCTGGCAAAGAAGAACTTGGAAAAATTGAAGTAGCTGCGGAAGTAATCGAAGTTGTGGCTGGGATCGCAGTAAATGAGGTTGAAGGCATTGCTGCAACTCGTGGAAATATTGCAACGGGTGTTGTTGAGCGCTTCGGTAAAAAAGTGCACAATAAAGGCATTAAATCGGGTGTGACGGAAACAGGTGAAATTGCCATTGATGTATTTTGTTCTGTGAAATATGGCCATGCTATTCCAAAGGTAGCGAAGGAAGTACAAAGTCAAATTCGTCAGGCAATTTTTAATATGACTGCACTGGAAACAGCTGAGGTGAATGTCCACATTACTGGCATTCATTTTGAAAAAGAAGAGGTTGCTGTACACGAATAACAAAAAAAGGGTTGCCCGAGTGGCAGCCCTTTTCTATTAGGAAATGTTTTAGTAATACATTATAGTTCAATATGCTTTGGCTTTCTCCAAAATAAAGCAAGGATAACGCCAAGGGTTAATACGATTGTTGCAAAATAGTAGGGGTAGTTTAAGTTAATATCAAACAAGATGCCGCCTAAAATTGGCCCAAATATATTACCAAGGCTTGTGAACATGGAGTTCATACCACCCACAAAACCTTGCTCGTTTCCGGCAATTTTGGATAAATAAGAGGTAGCGGCAGGACGTATTAAATCAAAGCCGACGAAAATAAAGAATGTTACAAATAAGATTGCAAAATAATGACTTACAACTGTCATCGCAAATGTTAGAACAGCAGAGAGGATCAGTGAATAACGAATAACATTAATTTCACCCATTTTTTTTGTCAGCCAATCGAATAATAATAGCTGTGCAAGAGCACCGACAATCCCGCTCCCAGTAATAATAATTGCGATATCTGAGGGTGTAAATGCAAATTTATGATCCACAAATAAACTAAATAACGATTCAAATGCGGCTAAACCAAAGGAAAGCACGAAGATTAACACAAATGGAATGAAATACAGCGGACTAATTACTCGTTTTACACTACCTAAAATGGATGGTGCAGCCTCTTGATCATCTAAAGCACGTGTTGGTTCTTTTAACAATATTAATGACAGGATAGCCGCTACAAAGCCAAGTATACCAGCAGCATAAAACGGTATACGTGTACCGAATTCAGCTAAAAATCCACCAATTCCTGGACCAATGATAAAGCCCGTGCTTATCGCAGCACTCATATAGCCCAGTGCCTTTGAACGCTGTGATAATGTAGTAATGTCAGCGATATAGGCTGTTACTGCCGGCATGATGAAGGCAGCACTCACGCCCCCTAGCATACGTGAGATAAAGAGAATTTCTATCGTGCGACCAACCCCAAACAATAGCTCGGAAAGACCAAAAATAAAAAGGCCCGCCACAATCATTACTTTCCGACCTATTTTATCCACTAGTTTACCAGCGATAGGGGATACGATAAGTTGTGTAATGGCAAAGGCTGCCACCATGTAACCAACAACTGAGCCAGAAATATGTAGTTCATTCATAATGGTTGGTAGTACTGGAATAACTAAACCAATGCCTAAAAAGGCAATGAATAGATTCAATAATAAAATTGATAACGTTAAAATTTGTTTCTTATCCATATTTTTTCTCCTTTAAACTTTCACAATACATGAGAACTAAGTCTACTAGAATATTTCCATGAGTAATACAATAAACCCTATAGTAACTATAGGGTCAAAAGATTTGTTTACATTTTTTCGATTCTTTGCTTTAGGTAAGTGTGGCAGGAGGAGTGAATTATTATGCAGGGGCACACAATAAATTTCTAGATAGGGGAACACAATTAATATTTTTGTCTGACCTTTAATTCAACAATGAATTTCTTCTCATGCTCAAAGCTGAAGGTAGTAGGCATGTATAGCTCATAAACAGTTGATTCATAGGCTACTTGTTGTGCCTCTACATATGCTCTTAGTTTTTCATAAAATGAAAAGTAAGTATCAGGATGATAGATAAAAGCAATACATACATACTTTCCTGCTGGCTTTATTGTTTGCTTAATATTAGGAGAGAGCTTAGAAAATGTGCGTTCCGTTAAGAGCGGTGTAAAGATAGCGTCATAAATAATAGTATGAACATCCGAATAGCATGCAAGCGGAAAAATACAACCATAGCGACTATTTAAGACACTTCCTTCACGTTCGATTATTTTCGTGAGTGTCGCATAGTACGTATTCGTGCTAGATGTAGGTGTAAGCTCAGTTGTCGTAACTTGTAGAATGGGCATTTCCTCTTCTACTTGAACATAAACCTCTCCAAAGATCGGAATATCAATTTGTTCTTGCATTTGTTTTTTTGTTTTCAGCAATGTGTACTTTACTTCATTTAAACGAGTGATTTTTTGCTCAATTCGCTGCTCCTGCTGTTCTAAAAAAACGAGCAATTCTTCCGAAGTTAAGCCAAGTGCCCTTTTTATATCTTCAAGCGAAATTCCGATGTATTTAAGTGACTTAATAATATCTAAGTAAAAAATTTGATTATCTTTATAATAACGATAATTAGTATGGGTATCGATATGAGCAGGTTTAAATAAATCAATTTGGTCATAGTAGCGCAAGGTCTGTACAGATAAGTTAGAGAGCTTGGCAACCTCACCAATTGTATAATAATGTTCTTTCATAAATGAATTGCCTCCACTAGTAAGAGCTAAAGAAGTTTCGAATGGCATCAAAGCGAATTTTATGTTTGCAATCCTCGCAATAAAATAGGCTGGATTTGCGTTCCTTTAATTGTTTGTATTGTTCCTCACCTTCGTATAATTTGAATAACACTTTACAGCTTGTACACTTCACTTCATAATGCATGATTAACACCTCCGAAGATGAAATATAAGTGTCTTTATTATAACATTCTTACTAAATAAACAAGAAATACAGAATTTCATTTTCGACATGTATTTTACCGTTCGTTGAGATACTTAAAACAAGCAGAAAGTTGCTTGAAAAAGGTTTCAGATTATTGAAAACTTGCTGGAATTCGTGTTTCTCGTACAAATTTATGCTATTATAAACCTTAATGCCACTTAAGAAGGAGAGCTTTACATGAAACGACATGAGGCACGCGAAAAAGCGTTGCAAGTTTTGTTTCAGCTGGACAACACTGACGTAACAATCGAAGAAGCAATGGGACATATTAAAGGTCAGCCCACAAATGTTTTCTACGAAAAAATTGTTACTGGAACAGCTGAACATTTGGAGGAAATTGATGCTACTTTAGAGAAGCATCTTGAAAAGTGGTCACTTGCCCGTCTGCCCAAAATTGAGAGAACAGTTTTACGCCTAGCTGTATATGAGCTTTTATACATGCCTGAAACACCAAAAAGAGTAGTATTGAATGAAGCAATTGAGCTATGCAAAACATTTGGCGATGAAGGATCATCGAAATTTGTCAATGGCGTACTTTCTAAATTTACAGAACAATAAAATGTGTTGAATTGGAAGGAGTAACGAAGGTTTATGTCAAGTGCAATTATTAATGGTAAAGAAATTGGTCAAGCTATTCGTCAATCAGTAGCAGAGCGTGTAGCTAGCTTAAAAGAGCAAGGTACGACACCAGGCTTAGCGGTTGTTTTAGTGGGGGACAACCAAGCTTCGGCTACATATGTGAGAAATAAGCAAAAATCATGTGAAGAAATTGGTATGTTTTCAGAGCTGATAAAGCTACCTGAAGAAACGACACAGGAAGAATTATTGGCACAAATTGAACGCTTAAATACTCGTGAAGATATTCATGGTATTTTAGTACAATTACCACTTCCAAAACATATCGATGAGGATACTGTTATTGCCACAATTGCTGTGGATAAAGACGTTGATGGATTCTCTCCAGTAAGTGTTGGGAAAATGATGCTTGGCCAAGAAACATTTTTACCATGCACACCATTCGGGGTTATGAAGCTTCTTGAGTATTCAGGAATCGAAATTGCAGGGAAACACGCAGTCATCGTTGGACGCAGTCATATCGTTGGTAAACCGATGGGGCAACTACTGCTGCAAAAGGATGCAACGGTTACTTATACCCATTCAAAAACACCAGATTTACCTTCATTTACAAAGCAAGCAGATATTCTAATTGCTGCGGTTGGACGTGCCAACTTTATTACGAAGGAGCATGTAAAAGAAGGCGCTGTTGTGATTGATGTTGGCATTAATCGTGACCAAAATAACAAGCTTTGCGGGGATGTAAACTTTAATGAAGTTGATGGTATCGCATCACATATTACACCTGTACCAGGCGGTGTGGGACCAATGACTATTACAATGTTACTATTCAACACAGTACAAGCAGCTGAAAATAAGCTTGCAAATAAAGTTAAACTACAATAAGAATAACTTTTTAATTATTGAAAACCATCTCGAAATTTTTGAGATGGTTTTTTACTTATGCTGATAAGCCAAATATAAATTTATACTTATCTTTGAGAACTTTTGCCATGCTTTTACCGTCTAATATACTGTTTGAGGCATACATACTAAAAAGGAGGTTTTTATGGAAAACATAGATCTCATACTAATTATCAAGCATATTATTATTGGACTTGTACAAGGCTTCACGGAGCCAATACCAGTGTCGTCGAGTGGTCATGTCATGATTGCAAGTGAAATTCTTGGTTTAGGTGAGCAAGGTTTTACTTTTGCTATTTTAACGAATACCGCTTCATTGCTGGCCATTGTTTATATCTATCGTGAGGATATTGTCCGGCTCATTTCACACTTTTTCCTCTTTCTTAAAACCGGTGACAAGCGCTATAAGGCAGATTTTCGTTTTGCCATTTATATCGTAATTGGCACGATTCCAGCAGGTGTTTTAGGGGTTTTATTTAGTGATGTCATTGCGGACAATGTCAGTATGACAACGATTGCACTTATGCTGTTTGTAACCGGTATTGCCCTTTGGCTTATTCGCAATATGCGAGGTACAAAAAAGGATGCAGATTTGACTGTAAAAGATGCTGTCATTGTTGGTTTAGGTCAAGCTGTAGCACTCACACCAGGTATCAGTCGTTCAGGAGCAACGATTATATCTGCTATTGCTGTGGGGATGAAGCAGGATACAGCCCTACGCTTTTCCTTTATGCTTTATATCCCAATAAGCCTCGGTGGCGTTGTACTTGGAATTACAGATTTTTTAGATGAACCTAATAAAGGTACATTAGCTATTCCGTATGCAGCGACATTTATCGCTACATTATTCATGACTTATTTTGCAATGCGTTGGTTTATGGGGATTATGAAAAGCGGCAAGCTTAGTTATTTTACTTATTATTGTTTTCTTGTAGGTACGCTCTTATTAATATTTTATTAATATAAAGCCTTCTAACAGTTATTTGTTGGGAGGCTTTGTTTTGTGTTTTGTCAAACTTCTTCATAAAATCTATCATTTGTATAAGCTATCAATAGTTCGCCAATAAACAGTTATGCTATAGTAATTTTTTCAATAGGATGAAAGACAGTCATTTTTTCTAGTGAAACTGCATTTTGGCACGTCAAGGACATTAAAAAATGTTATGATAGTTGTAGTTTTGTGAAAAACTTGATTTTAGTAAAGGAGCCGAAAACATGTCATCTGCTTCTTATTTAACGGTAAAAGCATTAACAAAATATATTAAACGAAAATTTGATGCCGATCCACATTTACGTGAGGTGTATGTCAAGGGAGAATTATCAAATGTTAAAATTCATCAATCTGGACATATCTATTTTACATTAAAGGATGATGGTGCACGAATTGCAGCTACAATGTTTAAAACGGCAGCTACTAAATTAGCGTTTGAACCCAAGGAAGGAATGCAAGTATTTATCCGTGGGGATGTAAACGTTTACGAGGGTTATGGAACCTATCAGCTATATGTACAGGAGATGCAGCCTGATGGGGTTGGTAGCTTGTTTGTTGCCTTTAACCAATTAAAAGAGCAATTACAAAAAGAAGGTCTTTTTAAACCAGAATGGAAGCAGTCTATTCCAAGATTTCCAGAGAGAATTGGTGTCTTAACATCTACAACGGGGGCAGCGATTCGAGATATTTGTACGACGTTAAAACGACGTTACCCACTTGCTGAAGTATTAATTTATCCAACGCTGGTTCAGGGGGGACAAGCTGCGCCAAATATCGTTCAAAATATTGAACAAGCCAATCTCGATGCTTATTGTGATGTTCTCATCGTTGGACGAGGTGGAGGATCAATAGAAGATTTATGGGCATTTAATGAGGAGATTGTGGCTCGTGCTATTTTTAGTAGCCGCATACCGATTATTAGTGCTGTTGGTCATGAAACAGATACGACAATTGCAGATTTTGTAGCAGATTTACGTGCACCTACACCAACGGCTGCTGCTGAAATGGCTGTACCAGATCAACAGGATTTATTTCAGCGTGTACTAACACAAAAATCGCAGCTTCATCAAATAGTGAGGGCGCAACTTATGGCTGAGCGACAACGTCTAAATAAGCTCCAACAGTCTTATCCTTTATCAATGCCAGAAAGACTATATCGTCCGTTTACTGAAAAACTAGCTCAGCTCGAATCAAACTTACAAAAAGCCATGCAGGTAGATTTGATGAAAAAAGGTGCGCAGCTTCAGCAACTACATAGTGCTATCGAGCAGCATTCACCAAAAAAGGCACTCACTTTCTATCAACGTGAGCTAGAAACACGAATTCAACAATTAACACGTGCCTCAGCACAATATGTGACGACGCAAAAACATCAATTTGAGGCAACCATTCGAACTTTAGAAGCATTGAATCCACTTGCAATTCTAACAAGGGGCTTTACAGTAGCTTATAAAGATCAACAAATGATTAAATCATCCGCTGAAGTCAAACAGCAGGATCAATTAACCCTGACCTTCCATGATGGAAAGGTTATCGCTGAAGTGACAAAAATTTTGCCAAAGAATGAGGGGGAATAGTTGTGGCAGAGAAACAACAGACTTTCGCGGAAGCAATGACAGCACTTGAAGAAATTGTCCGTCAGCTAGAGCAAGGTGATGTACCATTGGAAAACGCAATTGATTTATATAAGCAAGGAATGGAGCTATCGCAATTTTGCCATAGTAAACTGCAACATGCTGAGGAGCAGCTGATATCTATTGTCCAAGAGACAGGTGAAACGACTGCATTTGATCCATTAAAGGGAGAGAATTAAGAAATGAATGAGCAATTAAAGCATTTTATTGATAGCAATATACCGCAAGTTGAAGCTGAAATGTATGCACTTGTTGAAAAAATTGATGCACCAGCTGATTTAAAAGAATCAATGCTATATTCGCTAAAAGCTGGAGGAAAACGAATTCGTCCACTTTTCGTGTTAGCCGTTCTTGAGCTATTTAACAAGGATTTAAAGGATGGATTAACTGTAGGATCAGTTATTGAAATTATCCATACGTATTCATTAATCCATGATGATCTACCAAGCATGGATAATGATGATTTCCGTAGAGGGAAACCGACCAATCATAAAGTATATGGCGAAGCATTAGCTACACTTGCTGGGGATGCGTTAAATACGCTAGCATTTGGGATTTTAGCACGCATGAATGTATCTGCTGAAAAACGCATTGAATTGGTTAACCTATTAAGTATAGCCGCTGGCGCAGAAGGTATGGTTGGGGGTCAGGTACTTGATATGGAAGGAGAACAACGCCAGTTAAATTTAGCTGAGCTTGAGCATGTTCATATCAATAAAACAGGAGCCTTATTACGATTTAGCATTGAAGCAGGAGCGGTATTAGCTGATGCGTCTCCAGAGGATCGAGCTACATTAAAGGAATACGCACATCATATCGGTCTTGCATTCCAAATTCAAGACGATATTTTAGATATTGAGGGCACATCAGAGGAGCTGGGCAAAACAGCAGGTAAGGATGTAGCGAGTGATAAAAGCACATATCCAGCCCTATTATCATTGGATGGAGCAAAGGATAAGTTAGCTGAGCATTACCAATTTGCCATTCATGCACTTGATCAATTACAGGTCGATGTTGGTTTACTACGTGAGTTTGCAGCCTATATTGTTCATCGTAAAAACTAAAAGAAAAACAAGGCGGTAAGGCTGAGGAATATGCTAGAATAGTTGAGGACGTTTGACGTTGTGCAAACAATAAGTGTTCGTACTTTTAGCATATTGATAACACTGTTATAATGGTGGAAACACAAATACGGTGAATATTTTATGGAAAAGGTGTGTGAGAAAGGTGGATTTAAATAAAATAACTAGTCCATCCTTTTTAAAAAACTTAGACAAGAAGGACCTTGAGCATCTTGCGCAAGAAATTCGTACCTTCTTAATTGAAAAGTGTTCTGTCACAGGTGGTCATATTGGACCGAACCTAGGCGTTGTGGAGCTAACAATCATGCTTCATAAAATGTTTGACAGTCCAAAGGATAAGTTTTTATGGGATGTTGGCCACCAAGCTTACGTGCATAAAATTTTGACAGGTCGTGCGAGTCAATTTGACACACTGCGTCAGTTCAAAGGGCTTTGTGGTTTTCCAAAGCTTGTGGAGAGTGAACATGATGAGTGGGAAACTGGTCACAGCTCGACATCTTTGTCAGCAGCTATGGGTATGGCTGCAGCACGTGATATTAAAAATGAGAAGAATTTCGTCGTACCTATTATTGGTGATGGTGCTTTAACAGGCGGTATGGCACTCGAGGCATTGAATCATATTGGTCATGCTAAAACAAATATGATTGTTATTTTAAACGATAATGAAATGTCCATTGCCCCAAATGTCGGCGCTTTACACAATGTACTTGGGCGTTTACGTACTGCAAGGGAATATTCAAAGGCGAAAGAAGAGCTTGAATCTCTTATCAACAAAATCCCTGTATTAGGCGGGAAGCTTGCTTCAACGGCTGAGCGCGTAAAGGATAGCTTAAAGTATTTAGTGGTGTCAGGTGTATTCTTTGAGGAGCTAGGCTTTAAATATCTGGGACCTATCGATGGACATGATTTCGATGCTCTTGAGATGACATTATCCTATGCTAAAAAAGTAAAAGGTCCAGTACTTGTTCATGTTATTACGAAAAAAGGAAAAGGCTATAAACCTGCTGAAGATGATACTATTGGCAATTGGCATGGGACAGGTCCGTACAAAATTGAAAACGGTGCCTTTGTAAAGTCAGAGTCGAAAGGACCAGCGTGGAGTAGTTTAATTGCTGAGACTGTTCGTAAAATTGCACATGAGGATAAACGAATTGTTACTATCACTCCTGCTATGCCTGTTGGTTCCAAACTACAAGGTATTCAGAAGGATTTTCCAAAGCGTTTCTTTGATGTAGGAATTGCTGAACAGCATGCAGCAACAATGGCGGCAGGTTTAGCGACACAGAAAATGAAACCATTTTTAGCGATTTACTCGACGTTCCTACAACGTGCCTATGATCAAGTCCTGCATGATATTGCACGCCCTAATCTAAATGTCTTTATAGGGATTGACCGTGCAGGTTTAGTTGGTGCAGATGGTGAAACACATCAAGGTATATTTGATATCGCCTTCCTTCGCCATATACCAAATATGACAATTATGATGCCAAAGGATGAAAATGAAGGACAGCATATGGTGAAAACTGCCATAGATTATGATGGTGGTCCAATTGCCCTGCGTTATCCTCGAGGAAATGGGATTGGTGTTCCATTGGATGACGAGCTTATGACTTTACCTATAGGAAGCTGGGAAGTGTTGCGAGAGGGAAAAGATGCAACAATTTTAACATTTGGTACAACGATTCCAATGGCAATAGAAGCGGCTGACTTGCTAGCTCAGCAGGGAGTTGATATCGAAGTGGTAAATGCCCGCTTCATTAAACCGATGGATGAGGATATGCTGCATCGCATTTTATCAAGCAAGAAGCCTATTTTAACGATTGAAGAAGCGGTATTACAAGGTGGCTTTGGCAGTGGCGTGCTTGAATTTGCCCATGACCATGGTTATTTAAATGCATTAATCGATCGTATGGGAATCCCTGACCAATTTATTGAGCATGGCAATGTAGATCAGCTACTTGCTGAGATTCACATGACAACTGAGGATACAGTGGCACGTATGCAAGTGTTACTTCAACAAAAACAGCAAGTAGGTTTGAATAAATAATGACAAAACAACCGAAAGAACGTGTAGATATTTTACTTGTAGAACGTGGGCTATGTGAAACCCGTGAAAAAGCAAAGCGTTCCATAATGGCAGGCCTAGTTTTTTCAAATGAAATCCGTATTGATAAGGCGGGGGAAAAAATAGCCGTTGATGCTCCATTACAAGTAAAAGGCTCTGATTTAAAATATGTTAGCCGTGGTGGCTTAAAACTTGAAAAGGCATTACAAATATTTGATATGTCTGTAGAGGGGAAGCTAATGCTTGATATTGGCTCCTCTACAGGAGGCTTTACAGACTGCGCATTACAAAATGGTGCAAGGCATTGCTACGCACTAGATGTGGGTTCCAACCAGCTAGCCTGGAAGATTCGCTCTGACGAACGTGTCACAGTGATGGAAAAAACAAATTTCCGTTATACGACAGCAGCAGATTTAACGGAGGGCTTGCCAGAATTTGCAACCATCGATGTTAGCTTTATTTCATTAGCGCTCATTCTTCCTGTCTTAAAAACCCTGTTGATGCCAGGAGGCGATGTGATGGCGCTCGTGAAGCCTCAGTTTGAAGCTGGGAAAGATAAGGTTGGTAAAAAGGGCATCGTCCGAGATAAAAAAGTTCATTTAGAGGTATTGGAAAAGACAGCTGCAATGGCAACAGAGGTCGGCTTTGTTGTTAAGGATGCTTCGTTTTCTCCCATTACAGGGGGCGAAGGAAATATTGAATTTTTATTCCATTTAGTGAATCCTGTAGCGGATGAACAAATTCCTGCTTATACAACTTTTGATACACTGGTAGAAGAAGCGCATAACTCCCTAAAATAACACGTGCTCACTAGCTGAGCCGTGTTTTTTCTTGTACTTTTATGCTGAAAATGGTAGTGTGAATATACATATATATAATTATTTATAAGAGGTGGCCACTATGAATAAAGGACAAAGACATATACGGATTCGAGATATTATTGCCAATCATGAAATTGAAACACAAGATGATTTAGTCGATTTTTTAAAGGATGCAGGCTATAATGTGACGCAAGCAACGGTATCACGTGATATAAAGGAACTTCATCTTGTTAAAGTTCCATTACAGGATGGGCGCTATAAATATAGCTTGCCCGCTGACCAACGTTTCAATCCTATGCAAAAATTACATCGTGCACTTGCTGATGCATTTGTCAGCATTGATGGCGCATCGCACTTTTTAGTGATGAAGGCTCTTCCTGGTAATGCCAATGCTATTGCATCGCTGCTTGACCTTTTAGATTGGCCAGAAATATTAGGTACGATTTCTGGTGATGATACAATTTTAATTATTTGTCGTGATGAAAATGAGCGTGAAAATACAAAAAATCGCTTATTAGAAATGCTATAATTTAGCAGGGGAATTTGATACAGAGGTGACATTTTTGTGTTAAGAGAGCTTAGTATTCGAAACTTTGCCATTATTGAGGATTTGACAGTTAGCTTTTCAAATGGTTTAACTGTATTAACAGGAGAAACAGGTGCTGGAAAATCAATTATCATTGATGCCGTCCATTTACTTGCAGGCGGTAGAGGAAATTCCGAATTCATTCGTCATGGAGCAAGAAAAGCTGAATTAGGCGGTTTATTTCAAATCTCTAGTTCTTTGCATCCAGTTCATAAAAAGCTTGAAGAAGCAGGCATTGAGATTGAAGAAGATACCATTATTTTACGCCGTGATTTACATGATACTGGTAAAAGTGTTTGTCGAGTAAACGGAAAACTGGTGCCAATATCTGTACTCCGTGATATTGGCGCTAGTCTAATCGATATTCATGGCCAACATGAAAATCAGGAATTAATGGACGAAAAACAGCATATTTATTTGCTGGATCACTTTGCAGAGGAACAACTTGCTCCGATTCAGGAATTATACAGTTCTCAGTATGAAGAATATCGTTCGCTAAAAAGGGAATTGGCATCTATTTCTATTGATGAGCAGTTAATGGCGCAGCGTATTGATTTATACCAGTTTCAAATGAAAGAGCTTGAGGATGCCAAATTAAGGCTAGGTGAAGAAGATGAGCTTCTTGATGAACGTCGCCGTTTGATGAATTTCAATAAGATTTTTGAGCGTTCTAATGAAGCCTATGAAGCGATTCAAGGTGATTCGAAAGGTCTTGACTGGATTGGCAATGCGATGGGTGCTTTAGAGGACGCTGCAAGAGTTGACGATCAGTTTAAAGAAGCCTCGGAAGCTGTGACCACAGCATTCTATGCATTGCAGGATGCTGCTCATCAGGTCAAAAATGTGTTAGATGAATTAGAATTTGACCCAGCACGATTAAATGAAGTGGAGCAGCGTTTAGCCCTATTCCAAAATTTAAAGCGTAAATATGGCTCAACGATAGAAGAGATTTTAGCGTATTACGATAAAATTAAAACAGAGCTAAATGAGCTCTTAAATCGCGATGAAATTTTACAGGTTAAAGAGCGAAAAGTACTAGAAATGGAATCAGCGCTACAAGAACTGGCAGTACAATTATCTGCTATTCGAAAAAATGCTGCACATGATTTAAGTGAGGCCATAATGGCTGAACTACGTGAATTACATATGGAAAAAGCAAAATTTATTGTTAATTTTGATGAATTATCATTTTTTGATGCTAATGGTAAAGACCAAGTTATTTTTTATATTTCCACGAATGTTGGCGAGCCACCAAAATCATTACCGAAAATTGCATCTGGTGGAGAATTGTCACGTATGATGCTGGCTTTAAAGACTATTTTCTCATCCTCAAACGGCATCACCTCTATTATTTTTGATGAGGTAGATACTGGGGTAAGTGGTCGAGTTGCACAGGCAATTGCAGAAAAAATTGCTGCAATCTCTATTAATTCTCAGGTTTTATGTATTTCACATTTACCACAAGTTGCTGCGATGGCAGATCATCATTATTTTATCAAAAAAGAAGTGGAGCATGATCGAACATTTACATCATTGTTTGAAATTGATACAGAAGCTCGCATTGAAGAAGTAAGTCGCATGATGTCTGGTGCAGAAATTACTGACTTAACTTTACAGCATGCAACAGAGCTTTTAAAGATGGCGAATGCCCGAAAAAAACAAATGAAATAACCTTTTATCCAGAAACATTTTCGATGTTTCTGGGTTTTTTCATTTTGCACAAATATTTACCGCTTATAAGAATGCCACAACAACACATAGTAAAAAGACAAAAATGAAAAGGAGGTGTCGTATGTATCGTCGTTGGCGTCAATTTGTCATTTTGCCTATGCTCATCGTTTTATTATTCATGCCAGTTCAGGTATTTGCCGCAAAAAAGCTAATTCCGATGGGCGAAGCAATTGGAATTCAACTTCAGCTATCTCATGTATTTGTAGCACATGATGTGCTATTAGCTTCCAATCAGTGGATGAAAGGAGGCGCTGTGATTGAAAAAATAAATGAAATACCTGTAAAAACGCTTGCAGATGCCAAACAGGCTGTTGCTCAGCAAGGGCAGCAGAAATGGACGATGAAAAGTGAAGGAAAAGAAGTAACCCTTGAGTTACAGGAGAAAGAAGCAACACATGTTATTTCCTTTTTAAAAGATGAAACAGATGGAGTAGGAACATTGACGTACATTGATCCAGAGACAAAAAATTACGGTGCATTAGGCCATCAAATTGTCGATTCAACATTACAAGAGGCCCCTGTTTTTCGAGCTGGTTCCATTTTTTTAGCTTCGATTCAACAAATTCGTAAAAGTATACCTGGCCAACCTGGCTATAAAATTTCCTCCATTGAAAAACATCAGGAACGACTAGGGAGCATCGATAAAAATACCGTTTATGGAATTTTTGGTCGTTGGGAAGACAGCTATCCACAAAGTTTGCCAAAAGCAATTGAAATTATGCATGAAAAAGATATAAAAACAGGAAAAGCTGAAATCTACACTGCGATAGAGGGCAGTAAGGTGGAAACTTTTTCAATTGAAATTATAAAGATCGAAAATGAGCGCCTTGAATTTATCATATCTGACGAAAAGCTCATTGAAAAAACAGGTGGTATTTTGCAGGGAATGAGTGGTAGCCCTATCATCCAAAACGGTCGTTTTGTAGGTGCTGTTACACATATGTTTGTGGAGGAACCGAAAAAGGGAGCAGCTATTACTGTATCGGAAATGTTACGAAAGTCATCATAAAATGGGGCTGCCTTTGGGTGGCTCCATTTTTTCATGTAAAATTGTTTTATTCATCAAGTAATTCTGTTCTTTTATGAAGGGATTAGCGATTGTAAAAAAAAACTGTAGTTTTATCTCAGTTTTTTCACTAAAATAAAGAAGATGAGCATTCGACATTTTGCAGGTATTTATCATAACTTGTCGATAAAAATAGAAAGTATCGGACTACATACTCATTTTTGGAAATAGAAAAGGTTTTTAAAACAAAAATGTCGAAAATTCCACAGTGTGCCAAAAATGGCATAAGGGGTAGGTTACGCTTTGAAGTGATTCAAAGCACAGTCCAGAAGGAGGAATTGAAATGACAAAGGTAAAGGTAGCGATTGCAGACGATAATCGTGAGTTATTAAAAACAATGGAGCAGTATTTTCAAGGGCATCCCGAAATAGAAATAATTGCAACTGCTTCAAATGGAAAAGTTTGCTTACAAATGCTTGAGGAATTTACACCAGATATTTTACTCCTAGATATAATAATGCCTCATCTTGATGGTTTAGCGGTTTTAGAATCCATGTATCAAAATGAAAGAATGTCATCTATCCAAGTTATTATGTTAACAGCATTTGGTCAGGAAGATGTCATGAAACAAGCAGTAGACTTAGGAGCCTCCTATTTCATGTTAAAACCATTTGAATTTGATCAATTGGTTCAAAAGATTTTACATTGTGCTGGACAAAAAGCAACACTTCCTAAAAAGACAAGTGTTTTACAACCTGCAGCGCCACAAAAATTAAATCAGCATCAATTAGATAGCACAATCACAGCCATCATTAAAGAAATTGGTGTTCCTGCACATATTAAAGGGTACTCTTATTTACGAGAAGCTATTCAAATGGTGTTTGAGGATATCGAGTTATTAGGTTCTGTGACGAAAATCCTGTACCCAGAAATCGCTAAAAAGTTCAATACAACTCCTTCACGAGTAGAGCGTGCTATTCGCCATGCCATTGAGGTAGCGTGGAATCGAGGTAATTATGAATCGATCTCGACGATGTTTGGCTATACCGTTCATCACTTAAAATCGAAGCCGACAAATAGTGAATTCATCGCCATGATTGCAGACAAGATTCGTATTGATATGATGGCGAGCTAAACACTACAATCATATTTTAAAAGGAGAATGACCTGTAGCCATTATTTATAAAAATTATATATTCAAAGCGCCTATATAAGCAGTCTTTAAACTGTTTATGAGGCGTATTTTTTATTTAGTTAGGAAGACCTAAGGCATTTTTGTGAAATTTATGACAAAAACAGCATCTATACGATAAATTAATTAAAAATTTAGTGAAAAGCATGATTATTTACGGTTGTTTTATACAATTATGATAAGTGAATAGCATATAGTGAGTAAAATATTTCCTTTTAGTAGTAAATAACGGCTAAAACTAATAGAAAAAATATAAAATACGGTAGAATGACTTACTGATAAAGTAGGGGTATTTTCTTTCTGAGTAGTGACAATTGTCTCTAAACAAATGTAAATAGATTGTATATACTTACAGATAGAGGGAAGGAGGAGGTAGCTTGATTCTAGTTCGGAATGATAACTTCGAAATATCAGAAGAAAATGGAAAAGTATATATGATAACTTTCAGTGCTGGTTTTCCTTTAAAAGAATTTGATAGTATTTTACGCAGTCATCCCCGCCTAAAGTTGTCTAATTTTTCAATATTAAAAAATGTATTATCGACCGAAAGTATAAATCCTGTTGAAATCGGACGTTGGCTTCCGAATGTGGAAGCTGAAATTGCACGAGATAAAATGTCTGCCTCTATATTTATCTACGAAACACATGATTATATTCAAAAAAATAAAGAAAAATTATCAAATCAAATTCTAGAAACACTTGAAGATGAAGGAATTGTAAATGGAATTTTGGATTTTGATATTTCGAAAATTGAACCAGGAAAAGCATTTTTAATTGCTCAAGGAACGCCGCCTGTAGCAGGAACTGATGCACAAATTACATACTTACCTAAACCAGAGAGAAAGCCAGTAATTCGCGAGGATGGAAAAGCTGATTATTACGATATGAACTTTATCTCTGAAATTTCTGAAGGGTCATGGCTTGGCGAAAAAATACCTGCAACTTTAGGTAAAGCAGGGAAAAATGTGCTAGGCAATACGATTGCTGCTGCACCAGGTCGCGATTTCCCCATTAAATACGATAAAAAATCAGCCTATGAAGTGGAGGAGAATGGTAAAATTGTTATCCGCTCCAAAATTGCTGGTGTATTAGATGATGTCAAGGGCATGATTGGTGTTAATAGACATTTGCCTATTCATGGAGACGTTGGTGTTGAAACTGGAAATCTTGAATTTAATGGCTCATTAAGCATAAAAGGAACAGTGACTTCAGGCTATACGGTTATTGCTACTGGAGATATTTCTATTGAAGGTGCTGAAGGTGTAAGTGGTGCCAAGCTTATAAAATCCATCGAAGGTGATGTCTATATTCGCGGTGGCATTTTTGGTCTTGGTTCTACTTTAGTGGAGGCAGGTGGCAATATTTTCGTCAAGCACGTTAATGAAGCAAATTTATTCGCAGCTGATAGCATTCATATAGGCTTTTATTCATTAGGATCACAGCTTACGGCACATTCTATCTTTGTGGACGAACGAAAAGGTAAGATTATTGGGGGTCGAGCAGTGGCTAAAAATACAATTGTCACGGCTATATCTGGAAACCGTTTAGAACGTCGAACAGATTTAATTATTGAAAGTGTCAATAAAAGAGAAAGTTATACTCTTATGCAAGAGAAGGCAACACACTTAAAACAATTGCAATCAGATATTTCAATACAAGAGGGAAAAATTAAAAACTTATTACCAATTCTTAATCAAATGACTAAGGAGCAAGTAGCTACATTTGAGGAAACGAAACAGATCTTAACGAAATTGAAGGCCGAGGCGGTGACAATTGACCGTGAGGTGAAACTAATGATGGATGAAATGCGCCATGCGGGTAAAGAGGAAATTACTGTGACAAAAGAAGCGCATCCAGGCACATATATTCAGATTGGCAAAAAATCATCCCTATTAAGTAAAATGACCAATGGTAAATTTATTCTTGAATTTGGAGAGTTAAATGTCTAGCCCATCGTCCATTCCTGTGTTTGCACATCGAGGAGCGTCAGCTTATGCACTTGAAAATAGCTTCAGGGCTTTTGAGAAGGCATTGGAGCTGGGTGCAGATGGCATTGAATTGGATATCCAATTATCAAATGAAGGAATTCCGGTTGTCTATCATGATCCACAGTTATCGAGATTAGCTGGCATCAATAAACTTGTGAATGAATGTACAGTAGAAGAGCTTCTTAGTTTTAAACTTGGGAAGCCTTGGAGACGTTTTTTTTCTTCGTACAAAATTCCAACATTCGATGCCGTTTTAGCATGGGCAAATTCCCAGCAGCTACCCCTTAATATTGAATTAAAATCAACCATTCTTGATAATAAACATGCACTTATTCAAATGCTTCATGGACTTATTTTGCCTGATGGCAGTCATTTTTCATCGTTTCACTATGAGCTATTAGAAATTGTGAAACATTATAGA
This sequence comes from Lysinibacillus sp. FW301-JW8, assembly GCF_058788755.1. NCBI lineage: Bacteria > Bacillati > Bacillota > Bacilli > Caryophanales > Bacillaceae > Lysinibacillus > Lysinibacillus sp. FW301-JW8. The sequence goes on along the minus strand of NZ_JBYTBB010000021.1, from coordinate 32,892 downwards.
TCTGATTTTGAAACAGCACTTATTGCAACCAAAAAATTAAAATGGGATTTGCTCAGTGATTATAAAGCAATTGACAGCATGCATATGCATAAAAGGTATTATAAACCAAGATATCTAGAGGCATGTGTTGCAAGTAATAAAGCATGTCGGTTTTATGCGATTGATGGTAATGAGGCTTTTTTGACAAACCCGCATCCTTCGGTAATTGGTTGGATTACTGATTATCCTGATAAAGTAATCGCGAAACAGTACCGTCAATAAAAATAGCTATCCAGTAAGTCGAATATGACTTAGATGGATAGCTATTTTTATTTTTTTTGAAAGCGCGGAGCCACTTTTCCATTTTTTCGATCGCGGTGGAGTAAAAAGCCTGCGAAAAAGCCAAATCCTATTACAAAGAGAATGACGCCCACAACGAACTGTAACCATAAAAACGGGAAAGGTGCAATAAGTTTACCAAATAATGTATCACGCATGAATTTAATGCCACCTGCAGCCATAAGACCTGGAATAAGCATTACAATAAATGCAGCTAAACGAGCCATGCATGTCCCTCCTTATTCCTAAGTTTAATTGTACCTGTGGTTAATGGAATGTCAAGAAACGTTATTTCACTATGTGACTGCTGAAGCCATGAGCACGTAGAACATAAGCTAGAAACTGTAACAGAATGTTTAGAAAATTCTTACTTAATCAAGAATATGTAATAATAGTTGCGAAATTGTGAAATTGTCAGTATTGTAAAATTAAATGGAGCATTATTATCCATTACTAAACAATTTTTATTGTTATTTAAAACTTGATTGGATGGGCATTTGGGGATGCACTTTCCAAAGCAAAGGGGCGAGTTTTCATGGAAATCTTCAAGTATATGGAAAAGTATGATTATGAACAATTGGTATTTTGCCAAGATGAAGCATCAGGGTTAAAAGCGATTATCGCAATCCATGACACAACACTTGGACCAGCACTAGGCGGGGCACGTATGTGGACATATGCATCAGAAGAAAATGCGATTGAGGATGCATTGCGTTTAGCACGCGGCATGACCTATAAAAATGCAGCTGCTGGTTTAAACCTTGGCGGTGGAAAAACGGTCATTATCGGTGACCCATTTAAAGATAAAAATGAGGAAATGTTCAGAGCTCTAGGACGTTTCATCCAAGGTCTTAATGGCCGCTATATTACAGCGGAGGATGTTGGTACAACAGTAACAGATATGGATTTAATCCATGAAGAAACAAATTATGTAACTGGTATTTCTCCAGCCTTTGGTTCATCGGGTAATCCATCTCCAGTAACTGCGTATGGTGTTTATCGTGGTATGAAGGCATCAGCAAAAGAAGCATTTGGATCTGATTCACTAGAGGGACGTATAATTTCTGTACAAGGGCTAGGAAATGTTGCTTACAAGCTTTGCGAGTATTTACATAATGAGGGTGCAAAACTTGTTGTGACAGATATTAATCAAGCAGCAATTGATCGAGTTGTTCATGATTTTGGCGCAACTGCTGTGGCACCAGATGACATCTATTCACAGGAAGTGGATATTTTCTCACCATGTGCACTAGGAGCAATTTTAAATGATGAGACGATTCCACAATTAAAGGCAAAGGTTGTTGCTGGTTCAGCTAATAATCAATTACAAGATTCTCGCCATGGTGATCTTTTACATGAACTAGGAATTGTTTATGCGCCTGATTATGTTATTAATGCAGGTGGGGTTATCAACGTTGCTGATGAGTTATATGGCTATAACCGCGAGCGTGCGATGAAGCGCGTTGATGGTATTTATGACAGTATTGAAAAAATCTTTGCCATTTCTAAACGTGATGGCATTCCTACGTATGTAGCGGCTAATCGTTTAGCAGAAGAGCGAATTGCACGAGTATCTAAATCACGTAGTCAATTTTTAAAAAATGAAAAAAACATTTTACACGGTCGGTAAAAATCGCTTAATCATTAGAGAAGTCGCATTGTCGACTTCTTCTAACTTTAAATAGAAATTTAGTAGCTTAACTAGAATTAAGCTAAAGCTCTATAAAGGGATTAAATGGATTTTCTTTATAGTATCCAATGTGATTAAAGGATAGGCGGCTTTAGCACTTTTCTCATAAGGGGGAATCAATATGGCTCAAAATTATGATGTTGTCATTTTAGGCGGGGGTACAGGAGGCTATGTTGCAGCAATTCGTGCGGCACAGTTAGGTTTGAAAACAGCCATTGTTGAACGTGAACGACTTGGTGGTACTTGCTTGCATAAAGGCTGTATCCCGAGCAAGGCCTTACTTCGAAGTGCTGAAGTGTATCGTATGGCCAATAAAACGGCTGCTGAATTTGGTGTAGATATAGAAGGAGTTACACTACAGTTTGACAAAGTGCAGGCTAGAAAACAAGCGATTGTTGAGCAATTGAGCCAGGGTGTGAATACACTGATGAAAAAAGGTAAAATAGATGTTTATCAGGGTACAGGTAGAATTTTAGGTCCTTCCATCTTTTCGCCAATGCCAGGTACTATTTCTGTTGAAATGAGTAATGGCGAGGAGAATGAAATGCTTGTGCCAACGAATGTTGTAATTGCAACAGGTTCGAAGCCAAGAGAAATGGCTGGACTATCAATTGATGGAAAATTTGTAATGAACTCAGACCATGCATTACAAATGGAAGAACTACCAAAGTCTTTGCTAATCGTTGGTGGTGGCGTTATTGGTATCGAATGGGCATCCATGCTTTGTGATTTTGGGGTATACGTAACGGTCATTGAATACGGACCATCGATTTTGCCAGCAGAAGATGCAGACATTGTCAAAGAAGTGACGAAGCAGCTCGAAAAAAGAGGTGTTCGTATTGTGACAAATGCTCGTTTAGATACGGGAACATTCAAAATTGAAAATGATAACGTTTTCATTTCTGCGAAAGTTAATGATCAGGATGAATTATTTGAGGCTGATAAATTATTGCTATGCGTAGGGCGTGAAGCGAATACACGAGATATCGGCTTAGAAAATACAGAAATTGAAATTGAGAATGGGTTTATTAAAGTCAATGATTCGTATCAAACAAAGGAATCACATATGTATGCCATAGGGGATGTGATTGGCGGTCTGCAATTAGCACATGTAGCTTCACACGAAGGGTTATGTGCCATTGAACATATTGCCACAGGTAAAACAGAGGCACTAGATGTACTAAAGGTGCCAAAATGTGTTTACTCTTTTCCAGAGGTTGCAAGCATTGGCTTAACAGAAAGTGCTGCTAAGGAGCAGGGCTTTACCTTAAAAGTAGGAAAGTTTCCATTCAAGGCGATTGGTAAAGCGCTTGTAAATGGGGAGACAGACGGCTTTGTAAAAATTGTAGCAGATGAAGAAACAAATGATATTTTGGGTATTCATATGGTAGGGCCGCATGTAACGGATTTAATTGGTGAAGCGTCACTTGCTAAATTACTTGATGCAACGCCATGGGAAGTTAGTCAGGCTATTCACCCACATCCGTCTCTTAATGAGGTGCTAGTAGAATCAGCATTAGCTGTTGATAATCGTGCCATTCACTTTTAAAATTTATCATTTCATAGCTAAAGTGTAGGACGATTATTTACTTTAGTTATTTCTTTACAATACGAAAGGGGTGTTCGTATGCAAGATGTTCAAATCAAGCATGAGGATTTAGGTTTATCAAATGAAGATGTACTTGCAATATTCGAAACGATGTTAATGGCAAGAAGATTAGATGAGCGTATGTGGTTATTAAACCGCTCAGGAAAAATTCCTTTTGTTATTTCTTGTCAGGGACAAGAGGCAGCACAAGTGGGAGCGGCCTTTGCACTCGATAAAGAGAAGGATTATATTGCACCATATTATCGTGATATGGGTGTTGTTCTACATTTCGGTATGACGCCAAGAGAGTTAATGTTATCTGCATTTGCCAAAGCGGAAGATCCAAACTCTGGTGGTCGTCAGATGCCTGGTCATTTTGGTCAAAAGAAAAATCGTATTTTAACAGGATCATCCCCTGTTACAACGCAAGTTCCACATGCAGTGGGCGTTGCGCTTGCGGGACGTCTGCAAAAAGAAGATTTTGTTTCTTTCGTTACACTTGGGGAAGGTTCTTCTAACCAAGGGGATTTCCATGAAGGAGCGAATTTCGCAGGTGTTCATAAGCTTCCAGTTATTATAATGGTAGAAAATAATCAATATGCAATTTCTGTTCCAGTTGAACGTCAGTTAGGCTGTGCAAAAGTATCAGATCGTGGCATTGGCTACGGTATGCCAGGTGTTACGGTTGATGGCAAATGTCCATTACAAGTCTATAAAGTGGTGAAAGAGGCAGCTGACCGTGCGCGTAATGGCGGTGGTCCAAGTTTAATAGAAACAGTGACATACCGTTTAACAGCTCACTCTTCCGATGATGATGATCGTCAATATCGTACCGCTGAAGATATAGCGGAAGGGAAGGCAAAGGATCCTATTTTACTATTTGAAAAGTACCTCATGGATACGGGTGTAATGTCAGAGAAGCAGCGTTCAGAAATCGAGGAACGCATCATGTCTGAAGTAAATGAGGCTACGGATTATGCAGAAGCGGCTCCATATGCACAACCAGAGCATGCCATGAAATATGTTTATGCACCAGTGGACGGAGGTGACGTGTAATGGCAGTGATGTCTTATATTGATGCGATTACATTAGCGATGAAAGAAGAAATGGAACGTGATGAGCGTGTTTTCATTTTAGGAGAGGATGTTGGTCGTAAGGGCGGTGTATTTAAAGCAACTACTGGTTTGTACGATCAATTTGGTGAATATCGTGTACTTGATACACCCCTTGCAGAAAGTGCTATAGCCGGAGTTGGTATTGGAGCGGCGATGTACGGTATGCGTCCAATTGCCGAAATGCAATTCGCTGATTTCATTATGCCTGCTGTGAACCAAATCGTTTCTGAGGCAGCAAAAATCCGTTATCGTTCAAATAATGACTGGTCTTGTCCAATGGTAATACGTGCCCCATTTGGCGGAGGTATACATGGAGCACTCTATCATTCACAATCGGTAGAGGCACTTTTCGCAGGAACGCCAGGATTGAAAATTGTTATTCCGTCAACACCATATGATGCTAAAGGTCTATTGAAAGCAGCTATCCGTGATGAAGACCCTGTGTTGTTTTTTGAGCATAAACGTGCGTATCGCCTGATTAAAGGGGAAGTACCTACGGATGATTACACATTACCGATTGGTAAAGCGGATGTTAAGCGTGAGGGAGATGACGTTACAGTCATTACGTATGGTTTAGCTGTACATTTTGCATTACAAGCTGCAGAGCGACTAGCAGCAGACGGTATTTCGGCACATATTCTAGATCTTCGTACTGTCTATCCACTAGATAAGGAAGCAATTATTGAGGCAGCAAGTAAAACAGGAAAAGTATTACTGGTAACAGAGGATAATAAAGAAGGTAGTATCATGAGCGAGGTGGCAGCTATCATAGCTGAGCATTGTTTATTTGATCTTGATGCACCGATTCAACGCCTTGCAGGACCAGATGTTCCGGCAATGCCCTATGCCCCAACAATGGAAAAGTATTTTATGATAAATCCTGATAAAGTAGAGCGGGCGATGCGTGAACTAGCTGCCTTCTAAATAGAAGGGACTTCTTCACAAAATTGAAAAGTATTTAGTGAAAATCTTTGATCAATGAGTGCTGCAAATGCTTATTGTAAAAGGAGAAACCTCAATCGAATAGTCCATTATGAGAACTGTTCTCTAGCAGTATCCTAGTGGCTGTTCATTCTTAAATGGTGTATCACAGATAAATACAGCTTTGCTTAAATGGATGGGAGGAATAGATGATGGCGATTCAAAATATCACAATGCCACAGCTCGGTGAAAGTGTAACTGAAGGAACAATTGAAAAATGGCTTGTAAAGCCTGGTGATACAGTAAAAAAATATGATCCACTAGCAGAAGTTGTCACAGATAAAGTAAATGCAGAAATCCCTTCATCATTTGAAGGTATTATTACAGAGTTGCTTGCAGAGGAAGGTCAAACGTTACCAGTTGGTGCAATAGTCTGCTCTATTGAAATCGCCGGTGACAGCGAGTTACCGCCTCCACCTCCAGCAAAGAAATCAGCAGTTAGTACGGCGATTTTAAATGCCGGTGTACAAAGAAAACAAGAAACACAACAAGCTACAACAGCTACAGTAGCACCACCTAAGCCAGTAAGGCAGGATAAAGTTCGCTATTCACCAGCAGTTCTTCGACTTGCACAGGAGCATGATATTGCACTCGATCAAGTCACAGGAACAGGCGAAGGAGGGCGTATTACAAGAAAAGATCTTCTGACTTTGATTGAGGCAGGAGCTGTGCCAACTACACAGCCTGAAACACCTGCTACTGATACTTCTGTACAGCAATCAGCACCAGCTGTAGCAAATGTAACACCACAGAACGATATGAAGCCAGCCGCACCTGTACAGCCTTTGCAAGCAGGGGATATTGAAATACCTGTAACGAAAGTGCGTCGTGCTATTGCTAATAATATGGTAAGAAGTGTTCATGAAGTGCCGCATGCATGGATGATGATGGAGGTGGATGTAACTGATTTAGTCACTTATCGAGACAGTATAAAGACAGAGTTTAAACACAAAGAAGGCTTTAACATTACGTATTTTGCCTTCTTTGTGAAAGCTGTTGCACAAGCATTAAAAGAGTTTCCAATGATGAATTCTATGTGGGCAGAGGATAAAATTATTCAGAAGCATGACATCAATATTTCCATTGCCGTCGCAACAGATGATGCCTTATTTGTTCCTGTTATAAAACACGCTGATGAAAAATCGATCAAAGGGATTGCAAGGGAAATTAATGAGCTCGCTGTCAAAGTAAGAGCTGGAAAATTGTCAATGGATGATATTAAAGGCGGAACTTTTACGGTTAATAATACGGGCGCATTTGGCTCTGTACAGTCAATGGGCATCATTAATTATCCACAAGCAGCAATTTTACAGGTGGAAAGTATTGTAAAAAAACCAGTTATTTTACCGGGTGGAATGTTTGCTGCACGGGATATTGTGAATTTATGTTTGTCATTAGATCACCGTGTATTAGACGGACTTGTTTGCGGTAAATTCCTAAATAGAGTGAAAGAAATACTCGAAAATACAAATAAATCTTCGACGTCAGTCTACTGATGACTTCTCGGAAACCTGTTGTATAACGGTTTCCGATTTTTTTTTGCTTTTCGAGTCGCAATTTGTCATGTAGAATAACAAATAGAAACTACTAAGGGGGGAAGCTGATTAAGCGTCCGCATGTCAAACAACATGAAAAATATTGAATTTGAAAAGCCATCCTATTCAGAATGGCAAGATGCAGCAATCAAGGCTTTAAAAGGGAAACCATTCGAGTCTCTTTTAACGAAAACAAGTGAAGGTGTTACATTAGAACCTCTTTACACACAAGAAAGTTTAGTAGCAAAACTTGGTGAAGAACTTGATAAACAAGTTGCCACAATCCGTTCCCTGCAAAATAGTCAAGTCTTTAAAGTGGCACAGCAAGTATATGCTGACACAGGTGAAGCATTATTTGCTCAGCTTGATGATAGTTTAGCACGTGGAAATGAAGTAGTAACAATTGATAGCCGTGTTAATTTTGAATGGACTGAAGAAATAGTAGCAAAATTAGCGGCTTATTTCTCAGAATATTCGTTTAAAATTACGGTTGAAAATTCAAATGACCCATTACTAGCAGTATTCGACAACATTGCCATTGAACAACGAGAAGCTGCCAAAGGTTTCATCGTTTCAAAAAACCCTATCACTTTAACTGATTTTCCGAACGTGCGCTCAATCGGTGCAGATACTACGGTTTATCACAATCAAGGAGCAAACGCTGTACAAGAATTAGCCTATGCACTTGCGTTTGCGGCTAAATATGCAGAGCAAGAAGAAAGCTTTGAAGCCTTTGCACAGCAATTTTTTGTATCCTTTGCTGTTGATACACAGTTCTTTACAGAGATTGCTAAGCTTCGTGCTTTTAAAGTGCTTTGGAAAGCGTTCTCATCTGCTTATGGTGCAGAAGAAAATATTAAAATTCCAACTCTTGCAGAAACGTCATTAAGAAGCTTCTCAAAACTAGATGTTTATGTAAATCTATTACGTGCAGCAAATGAAGCGCTTTCTGGCCTAATTGGCGGGGCAGACGTCTTTACTGTTCATCCACATGATGCATTAGCAAAGCCAACTGATCAATCAGTTCGTATCGCACGTAATGTATCTTTAGTTTTAAAAGAAGAAACAAATGTGTTAAAAGTAACTGACCCAGCTGGTGGTTCATATTTCATTGAGTCATTAACAGCTGATTTTGTGAAAGAAGCTTGGGCATTATTCTTAGATATTGAAGCTGCTGGAGGAATTGATGCTTATACTGCTTCAGGTAAGCTAGCAGAAGAATTGGAAAAATCATATCAAGCTCGTATTAAAGCCACACAAACACGTAAGCAATCTCTAATTGGTACAAATATTTATGCGAATCCTGCTGATTTGCTTGAAAATGAAACAAACCCACTATTTGCAGAAATTAAGCGAATTGCTATACCTTTCGAGCAATTACGAGCAGAAATGACTGCAGCCAGTGTGAAAACAGGAATCTTAGCATTAGGTACATTAAAAAGCTCGAAACCACGTGCAGATTTTGTATCTGGTTTCTTAAATACAGTAGGTTTAGTACCAGAAAAAAGCGAACCAATTACAACGGCTGAAGAAGCAGTAGCTTGGTTAAAAGCTACAGAAGCAACCTATGTGGTGATTGCTGGCAATGATGATGATACAAAAGAATTAGTACCAGCAATTCTAGCCGGTAAGCCTGCTAATGTACTTGTTGATGTTGCAGGAAAATTTAAAGACGAAGAAGAAGCTTGGTTAGCAGATGGCTTATGCGGCTTTATTTTCGCAGGACAGAACATCATTGAAAAATTAAATTCAGTGTTCGCTAGCATGAAGGAGGTCCAACGATGAGCAAGCCAAATTTTAGTGCAATTGAAATTGAAAAAGTATTAGCAGCTGAAGCACCTTTGGCGTCAGAAGAAAAATTCATGACGAATGAAGGTATTGAGATTAAAGATATTTATACAAAAGAAGATATTAAAGATTCGAAACATTTAAATGATGTGGCAGGTATAGCACCAAATACACGTGGTCCATACCCTACGATGTATGTAGCACGTCCTTGGACTGTTCGCCAATACGCTGGTTTCTCTACAGCTGAAGAATCCAATGCATTCTACAAACGTAATCTGGCGATGGGGCAAAAAGGTCTTTCTGTTGCATTTGACTTAGCAACGCACCGTGGTTATGACTCCGATCATCCACGTGTAACTGGGGATGTTGGTAAAGCTGGGGTTGCCATTGACTCTGTTGAAGATATGAAAATCCTATTTGACCAAATTCCTTTAGATCAAATGTCCGTGTCAATGACAATGAATGGTGCGGTATTACCAGTCTTGGCATTCTATATCGTTGCAGCTGAAGAGCAGGGGGTTACACCTGACAAACTTGCTGGTACGATTCAAAATGATATTTTAAAAGAATACATGGTTCGTAATACTTATATTTACCCACCAGCAATGTCTATGAAAATTATCGCAGATATTTTCGAATATACAGCAAAATTTATGCCAAAATTTAACTCTATTTCGATTTCTGGTTACCATATTCAAGAAGCTGGTGCAACTAATGACATCGAGCTTGCTTATACATTGGCAGATGGTCTTGAATATGTCCGTACGGGATTGAAAGCTGGAATCGATATTGATGCCTTTGCACCGCGCCTATCATTCTTCTGGGCAATTGGCATGAATTATTACATGGAAGTTGCGAAAATGCGTGCTGCTCGCCGTATCTGGGCGCAAATGATGTCTACGTTCAACCCGAAAAATTCAAAGACGTTAGCACTTCGTACACATTCACAAACATCTGGCTGGTCTTTAACGGAGCAAGATCCATTTAATAACGTAACACGTACATTAATTGAGGCTAATGCATCCTCAATGGGTCATACACAATCACTTCATACAAACGCGCTGGATGAGGCCATTGCTCTACCAACAGACTTCTCTGCTCGTATCGCACGTAATACACAGTTATTCTTACAAGAAGAAACGGCTATGACGAAAGTGATTGATCCATGGGGTGGTTCATACTATGTGGAGAAATTAACGGAAGAAATTACAAAATCTGCGTGGGCATTAATTGAAGAAATTGAAGAACTGGGTGGAATGGCGAAAGCGATTGAAACAGGTCTTCCAAAAATGAAGGTCGAGGAAGCTGCAGCAAAACGTCAGGCGAAAATTGACTCTAAATCAGAAACAATTGTTGGTGTCAATAAATATCGTCTAGAAAAAGAAGAGCCTATTGATATTCTTGACATCGACAACACATTAGTGCGTCAAAAACAAATTGAGCGCTTAGAATCAATGCGTGCTGCTCGTAATGAAGAAGAAGTACAAAAACATCTTGCTAGACTAACAGAAGCTGCAAAAGAAGGCGGAGAAAACTTATTAGCAGTAGCGGTAGATGCAGCGCGTGCTCGTGCGTCTTTAGGGGAAATTTCAGATGCAATTGAAGTTGTCTCTGGCCGACATAAAGCAATCATCCGTTCAATTTCAGGTGTATACTCTGCAAACTTCTCTGATGAAGAGCAGATTCTTGAAGTAAAACGAATGACAGACGAATTCCTTGAAAATGAAGGTCGTCGCCCACGTATTTTAGTAGCAAAAATGGGACAAGACGGTCATGATCGCGGTGCCAAAGTTATCGCAACAGGCTATGCTGACTTAGGTTTTGACGTAGATATTTCTCCACTGTTTATGACACCAGAAGAAACAGCGCAAATGGCGGTTGAAAACGATGTGCATTGTATCGGTGTGTCCTCTTTAGCAGCAGGTCACAAAACATTAGTTCCTGCACTGGTATCTGAGCTAACAAAGCTAGGTCGTGAAGATATTATCATTATTGTTGGCGGTGTTATTCCAGCACAGGATTATGAATTCCTTTATGAAGCTGGTGCTGTAGCAATCTTTGGTCCAGGTACAGTAATTCCTGTATCTGCCATTAAAATTATTGAAGAAATCTACAAACGCTTAGGTTATGAGGAAGTGTCTAAGTAATGGACAAAAACAAAGAGATGCAGGATAGTGCACTATTTGTCATGGATGGAGTAGCAGCATCTCACGATGGTATGCAGTATGGTGTACCAAAAAAATTCCGAAAGAAAAAAGCTGATAAAATTGATATACAGGGGCTTGCTCGTGAGGTAATGGCAGGTTCCCGTACTCAATTATCGAGGGCGATAACACTCATTGAAAGCTCAAATGCTGTGCATAAAGCGCAGGCTCAAGAGCTTTTACAGGAGCTTCTACCACATACAGGAAACAGTGTTCGTATTGGCATTACAGGGGTTCCTGGTGCTGGAAAAAGCTCATTTATTGAAGCTTTCGGAACGATGCTTTGTGAGATGGGGAAAAAAGTAGCAGTCCTAGCGATTGATCCAAGTTCCTCTCTATCAGGGGGAAGTATTTTAGGCGATAAAACACGTATGGAGGAGCTTGTGAAGAAATCGAATGCATTTGTTCGACCATCTCCTTCAGCTGGTACCCTAGGGGGTGTCCATAAAAAAACTCGTGAAACAATGCTAGTTTGTGAAGCTGCTGGCTATGATGTTATTTTAATTGAAACTGTCGGTGTTGGACAAAGCGAAACATATGTCCGAGGTATGGTTGATTTCTTCTTGTTGCTAGTATTAACAGGAGCCGGTGACGAGCTACAAGGCATGAAAAAGGGTATTATGGAGTTAGCAGATGCCATCGTTGTGCATAAGGCTGATGGAGATAACGTACGTTTAGCCAAAAAAACTGTATCTGAGTATAAGCAAATTTTGCATTTCTTACAGCCAGCTACTCCAGGATGGATGTCTACTGCTATGCCAGTTAGCTCATGGGAAAAACGCGGCCTCGACAAAGTATGGAATACAATCGGAGAATTTAGACAAACGGTTGAAACAAATAATTACTGGTCAATTAGACGTCAAAATCAAACCAAGGATTGGTTCCAATCAATGATTACTGACCATTTAATTGATGCGTTTTACGGTAATTCAGAGCGTAAGGCGCAAGTACAACTGTTAGAACACCAAATTTTAAATGGACAGCTGACAGTAACACAAGGTGTAGATCGTTTATTTAGCGATAATCAATCACAGCAATAAACTGTTGCTGCATCTTCATTCAGCAAATGTGTTAGTGTCGAAAGCATCGAAATCAAGACGAAATTACTGAGCAAGTAGGTGCACAAAATCGCTACTAACTGCTATGATAGGAGATGTATTAGTGTCAGTCTAAAGTCTAAGGTGACACGAACTTGAAAGGAGCTATCGCTATATGAATATGGATTACGATTTATTTATGCAAGAAATTTTAAAAACAGCACGTGCAGAAATTGAGGCTGCAGGTTATGAGCAGCTACGCACACCAGAGGCTGTTGAAGAGGCGTTTGCTCGTCCAGGTACAACATTAGTTATGGTCAATTCAGTTTGCGGCTGTGCAGGAGGTATTGCACGTCCAGCAGCAGCACAAAGCGTTCATTATGATAAACGTCCAAATCATCTTGTTACAGTTTTTGCTGGTCAAGATAAAGAAGCAACGGCAGCTGCTCGTTATCACTTCGGTGAAGATCACTTACCATCCTCTCCATCTTTTGTACTATTAAAGGATGGACAAGTGGTAGCTGAAGTTGGACGCTATGAAATTGAAGGTCACGATCCAATGTCTGTTGTGACAAATTTACAAGCAAACTTTGAAGAATACTGCGATGAACTTTAATATTATTCATTAATTAATTTGATAAGTAGAACGCTCCGCAGCAACAACGCTGGCTGCGGAGGCTGTTCCTTGTCATTAATAGTAGATAATTTGTTCTCATTAAGTAATGATGGCTAAAGTATATTTGGAATTTTTTAAATATTAGCTAAATTATGCGCTTAAAAAATTGAATTATTTTAATGAATACATTAAGTGAAGAGTAATGAAGGATGGGAGGCAGTCGACTTGAAGAAGTTTTCAATCGGCTATCGTACATTAAAAACGGCAACTGGTGCAGCCATTGCAATAGCCATTGCCCAGTATTTTGAATTAGCTTCTTATGCATCTGCTGGTATTTTAACAATACTTTGTGTACAGCCAACGAAGAAAAAATCCCTTCATGCTGCTTATACACGATTTGTCGCAAGTATTATCGGTATGCTTTATGCCTTTTTGAGCTTTGAGCTATTTTCATATCACCCACTCACACTAGCGGGAATGCTCATTATTTTTATTCCAACAATAGTGTCATTGAAGGTAGCAGACGGCTTTGTCTCAAGTGCTGTAATTATTATGCATATTTATGCTGCTGAAAAATTTTCGTGGACATTGGTTTCTAATGAATTAGCTTTAATGGCAATTGGTTATGGGACAGGAATAGCGATTAATATGTATATGCCAGATATTCAAAAGGAATTAAATTACTATCGAGTTAAAATTGAGGAACTATATAGTAAAATTTTTTTAGAAATTGCAAACTATTTAAGAGAAGGCGATACATTGTGGGATGGGCGAGAAATAATTGAAGCCATTACAGCTTTAAATAATGCGAAATCATTAGCCTTTAAAGATGTTGAAAATCATTTTATGAGACGAAAAAATGATTACTATGTCTATTTTGATATGCGTGAACAGCAGCTCGAAATTATTGAAAGAGTACTCCCGAAAATAACAGCCCTACCTGTTATAGTACAAGAGGCAACGATAGTGGCAGACTTTGTTCAAGATCTTGCTGAACATGTTCATTCAGGAAATACGGCTAGTCATTTTAGAGAGAAGCTTGAGCAGGTTAGGCGAGATTTTGCTCAGTTACCGCTACCGCAAAATCATGAGCAATTTTTAGCACAGGCAGCGCTTTATCAATTTATCGAAGAAATGGATCGATATTTAGAAATTAAACAGTCATTTAAGGGTTTGAAAGTAAAGAAAGAGCGCCCGCAGTAATGCGGACGCTACGCTTTTTACACTAACATGGATAAACCAAACGCTAGAGATGAAATTACCATGATCGCTATCATTGCATAAACAACGATTTTTTGAAATTTTTTATTGCTCATATGCTCGTTCGCTCCTTCTTTTCTTATAAATAGTTTAGCAAATCTGAAAAATTTCTCAAGTAGTAGAGTTTTGACAAAAAAGTCTGTAAAATAGAGTATGTACCATAACAGAAGGAGATGTCACCATGGAGAAAGTAGACCATATTGGGATTGCGGTGCGTGATCTTGATGAACGCATTACATATTATACAGAAACTTTAGGCTTAAAGTTGTTAAAAGTGGAAGAGGTTGAATCTCAACAGGTTCGTGTTGCATTTATAGATGCTGGCAACGTGAAAATCGAATTATTGGAACCGATGAGTGAAAAAAGTGCTATTCATGGATTTATCGAAAAACGTGGAGAAGGTATTCACCATGTAGCTTTCGGTGTGACAGGGATTCGTGAGCGTATGGCAGAGCTTCGTGAAAAAGGCGTGCGTCTTTTATCAGAAGAGCCAGGACCAGGTGCTGGTGGTGCAGAGGTAGCCTTCATGCATCCTAAATCATCTTTCGGTGTACTATATGAATTATGCGATAAAAGTGGAAAAGGGGATAAGTGATTAGTATGGATATGTTCGACAAAATTAATGAGTTATATGACCGTAAGACGGTAATTGAACTTGGTGGTGGCTATGAGCGCATCGACAAGCAACATGAAAAAGGTAAATTAACTGCTCGTGAGCGCATTGAATTATTGCTGGACGAAGATACATTTTTCGAGATCAACCCATTCATTACACACCGTACAGTAGACTTCGGTATGGACAAGATGGAAGGACCTGGTGATGGTGTAGTTACTGGTTTCGGTAAAATTAATGGACGTTCTGTTTACTTATTCTCTCAAGATTTCACTGTATTTGGTGGAGCGCTTGGTGAAATGCATGCGAAAAAAATGGCCACAGTAATGGATCTTGCTGCTAAAAATGGTACACCATTCATTGGTATTAATGATTCTGGTGGTGCACGTATTCAAGAAGGAGTACTTTCACTTGATGGATACGGTCATATTTTCTATCGTAATGCTATCTACTCTGGCGTAATCCCACAAATTTCAGTAATTATGGGACCATGTGCTGGAGGAGCAGTTTATTCTCCAGCCATCACAGACTTTATCCTAATGGTTGATAAAACATCTCAAATGTTCATTACAGGACCTAAAGTAATTGAAACAGTTACAGGTGAAAAAATTTCTGCTGAAGATTTAGGTGGTTCTAAAGTAAATAACGCTGTAAGTGGTAATGCACACTTCCGTGCACCATCTGAAGAAGAAGCAATCGATCAAATTAAAAAACTATTAAGCTATCTTCCACAAAATAATAAAGAAAAAGCACCACGTCAGGCACGTCCAGAGGGTGATGACTACCGCCCTGAAATCGTGGATACTGTGCCGATCGAAACAACTCGTCCTTATGATGTACGTAGAGTAGTTGAGCAAGTAGTGGACGAAGGCTCATTTATGGAAGTTCACTCAGAATTTGCGAAAAACGTAGTAGTAGGTTTTGCACGTATTGCGGGTGAATCTGTTGGTCTTGTATGTAATCAACCAAAAGTACTTGCTGGTGGACTAGATATCGATTCTTCTGACAAAGCGGCTCGTTTCATCCGTACATGTGATGCATACAATGTTCCAATCATCACATTTGAGGACGTTTCTGGCTTTTTCCCAGGTGTTAAACAAGAACATGGTGGAATTATCCGTCATGGAGCAAAAATTCTTTATGCATACTCTGAAGCAACTGTACCGAAAATTACAGTTATTTTACGTAAAGCATACGGTGGTGCTTATGTTGCACTTAACTCAAAATCAATTGGAGCTGACCTCGTATTTGCTTGGCCAAACGCTGAAATTGCCGTTATGGGTGCAGCAGGTGCAGCAAATATTATCTTTGCACGCGAAATTGCAAAATCGGATGATCCAGAAGCAACACGTGCAGCGAAAATTGAGGAATACAAAGAAAAATTCGCAAACCCATATGTTGCAGCATCTCGCGGTATGGTAGATGATGTCATTGATCCACGTGATACACGTATTAAGCTAATTCAAGGCTTAGATATGCTTTCAAATAAGCATGAATCACGTCCAGAGAAAAAGCACGGAAACATTCCACTATAAAATTAGTACAAGTCCAGTAGCCATTTGGTTGCTGGGCTTTCCTTTTGATTCAAAAAAAATGACGAAAAATGATAAAAGATGACAGATAATTGAAACATTTATTCTTTTCATCCGTACAAATAAATAAGAGGAGTTGGGATGAATGGAATGGAGACAGTTACAAAATGAACAGGAAATAATACATGCACAATTAAGAAATATCAGTAGATTAAATGAACAAAAGCTATTAATTGAAAAGCAACTTGAGCGTGCACAACAGGACATTTACAAACACTCTATAGCACTCAATCACATTCGAACGAAACTTGATAAATTAGAAGGATTTTCGTTTATGAATTTGATTCGTACGTGGACGGGGCAACAAGATGAGCTACGAACAGAGAAAATTGATAAAGCAGCCGTTCTTGAATTAAAAATAAATGAAGCAAAGAAAATGCAAGAAGATTTAACAAACGATTTAGCACAAGCTAAGTCAAAGCTTACTGAAATTAATGAACAACATTTACAAGAAGCTTTAAGCCAGCTGAATGCTAAAAAGAAAAATTACTTACAAATACATGAACCAGAGCAAGCAAAAAAATTAGAGCGATTAGCGCATGAGGAAATAATAACGAAGCAATTAATTGTGGAAATGAAGGAAGCAGAAGAGGCTGGTGAAACTGCATTAACAAAGCTTGGGCAAGCAGCGGCTTCCCTACATTCCGCTAATGGTTTTTCAACATGGGATACGTTTTTGGGAGGTGGACTTATTGCTACGCATTTAAAGCATGATGCACTTAATCAGTCTGAAAATTATCTTCACGATGCACAAATTGCTTTACAGCGATTTCATAATGAACTTCTTGACGTCCATGATTTATCAACGAAATCATTACATGTTGAAACAGATGGTTTTGTAAAATTTGCAGACTATTTCTTTGATGATATTTTCTCAGCTTGGTCTGTTCACTCTAAAATTTCAACTGCTAGGGAGCAAGTATCCCGTGTGCAAGATGATGTACATAATACAATTTGGCGTTTACAGGATAAGCATCATAAAGCGGTTGAACATCTTCAGTCACTTGAGCGAGAAAAAGAGGCTATCTTTCAACTATAAGAAGCTTGTGGAAAGGGATAAACCCCTTCTTTCACAGGCTTTTTATCTTCATTCAGCAAATATTTTTTGTATCATCTGTGCGAAAGCGAAGCGACAGCAACAACACACGACCGAGTGACCAACATCATGCTACTGGTGCTGCGTTAGCACTACGTTTTCGCGCAAAACATCTGCAGGTCTAAGCACAAAGCCGATTCCGGACGTAATTATGCCGAGGCATAATTGATCTCCTTCTCCTTCCAAAAATTAGTCTCGTTCTGCTAGCGAATTATTTCAACTCCTCAAACGTTGTGCTAAAATAATACATATACTATAACGTGGCAATACACGTAAACTAAGGGAGTCTTACAACATGACAAGTCGTTTAGTGGAAGAGTTTTTCGAGCTCGTACAAATTGATTCAGAAACAAAATATGAGCATGTAATTGCACCGATTTTAATGGACAAATTAACAGCGCTTGGTTTTTCAGTAGAACAGGATGATGCCCATACACGTAATGGACATGGAGCAGGCAATATATTGGCTACTTTAAAAGGTTCATTAGATGTTGAACCAATTTATTTTACTTCTCATATGGATACGGTTGTACCAGGTAAAGGAATTAAACCTTCTTTACGTGAGGATGGTTACATTGTGTCAGATGGTACTACAATTTTAGGTGCTGATGATAAAGCTGGATTAGCGGCATTGCTAGAAATGGTGAAGCGTTTAAAAGAGCAGAATATTGAGCATGGAGATATTGAATTTATCATCACTGCAGGTGAGGAAAGTGGACTTGTAGGTGCTAAAGAATTAGATCCATCTAAAATTAAAGCTAAATATGGCTTTGCAGTGGACAGTGATGGCAAAGTGGGTGGAATTGTCACAGCAGCACCCTATCAAGCAAAAATCTTCGCTAAAATTATTGGCAAAACTGCCCATGCTGGTGTGGCTCCAGAAAAAGGAGTGTCAGCGATTACAGTTGCTGCCAAATGTATTGCACAAATGAAGCTAGGTCGCTTAGATGAAGAAACTACAGCAAATATTGGCCGTTTTGAGGGTGGTCAGGCTACGAATATTGTATGTGATGAAGTGAATATTCTTGCAGAGGCTCGCTCAATTGATAAAACGAAGCTCGATGCTCAAACGAAGCATATGCAGGAGACATTTGAACAAATATCTGCATCACTGGGAGCACGTGCTGAAGTTGAAGTCAAACTTATGTATCCAGGATTCCGAGTAACTGAAACAGATAAAGTCGTTCAAATCGCAATGGCAGCAGCACGTAACATTGATCGCACGCCAACGCTTGGTATTTCCGGAGGAGGCTCAGATGCAAATGTGATTGCAGGGTTTGGTATCCCTACGGTCAACCTTTCTGTAGGCTACGAAGATATTCATACAACAAATGAAAAAATTCCAGTAGAAGAATTAGAAAAATTAGCAGATTTACTAGTTGAAATTGTCAAAGAGTCTGCAAAAAAATAACAGCAGAAATTGAAGGATGTGACCGCATGGAGAGCGTAAAAGCAGTAGTATTTGCTTGTGGGACTGAGGAATATGCAGTGCCTGTGGAACAAGCAATTTCGATTGAAAAATTAGAGCATGTAACACCAATTCCTCATTTACCTAATTATCTTCTAGGCTTCACAAGAATTCGTGGTGAGCTTGTACCAGTGCTTGATTTTGAACGTATTCTTTATAATCGTTCTTCAAATGCTGCAACAGCACGTATTATAGTATTAAATACAGATGTTGTGAATTATGGATTACTCGTAACAGAGGCACGTGAAATTCTAGATTTTGACACGTCTATCTTACAGCAGATGGGACTTGTCAACTATTCAAAAACACGTTATTTTACAGCAGTAGCAAACCTAGAAAATCGTATGATTACTTATGTAGACCCAAAAATACTAGTCAATTCACTAGAAGGAATTCGTGAAATTATTAATTACTTGCATAAAATGCTTGAAAATGAACAAGAAAACGTAGATGCTTGAATGCTCTACGTTTTTTATTTTCTATAGTAAAAATAACCCGTAGATTTATTATTTGATTCCAGCGTATTTATGATTATTATGCATTTTTCCTACAGACATTTTTATTTTTCCAATGTATGATAAAAGTAAGAAAACAACTGTAAAAGGCAAACTTGTTGAAAGGGAAGAACGCAAAACCATGAGTCTAAACACTATTCTAGTGCATGATTTCATGTTACCAGGATCTGTTATAGGAGCCTTGGCGAATAGAATGGAGCTGTAAGATATGAAACGTTATTCACTATTAACAATAACTATTGTTATTTTTGTTACCATTGCCAGTGCGTTTGGACTATCATTTGGGAAGGTAGATGCAGTGACTGTGGAAGATAAGGCTACTTGGTTATGGGATACATCAAAAATTATTGAGGATGAGGCAGGAGTACTCTTATTTTTAGAGAATAAACAAGTAAACAAACTTTATTTACAGATTGATATGGATATAGTAAATGCCGATTATAAGCGCTTTATTGGTCACGCAACAGCAAAGGGCATCAAAATATATGCATTGGATGGAGCGCCAGATTGGGTATCCAAAGAAGGCTATAAAATGCAGGATCAGCTGTTTGATTGGTTACATACATACAATAGAAATGCTGAAGTAACAGAGCAATTTTCAGGTGTTCATCTTGATGTAGAGCCATACTTAAATAGTGGATGGAGTCACAATCGGACACAAACAATTGAATCCTATCAAGCACTTCTTACAAAAGCCAAAAGGGAAACCAAGCAGTTACATTTACCTTTGGAGGCCGATATGCCATTTTGGTTTGATGAAATTAAATTCAACAATCAATTTGGAAAAGGATTACTAGCAGAATGGGTGATAAACCAAGTAGAGAGTGTTTCTATTATGGCTTATCGAAATGCTGCAAAAGAAATTATTAAAGTTGTGCAACATGAAGTAGCCTATGCTAAGAAAGTTAACAAATCCATTGTTATTAGTGTTGAAACAGGGGCATTAGATGATGGTCAAAATATTACTTTTTATGATGATGGTGAAGCTTATATGAATAAACAACTAGCACTTGTTCAACGTCACTATGCCAAAAAAACAAGCTATCAAGGGGTTGCTATTCATCATGTTGATAGTTGGATGAATATGCAGCCATAATAAGAGCAAAGTACACTTAAAACCTATTCGAAGTTGAATGATGTAAAACACTAAGACTATTTTTCTTGAGTTAGGAGGAAAGTAGTCTTTTATAACCCAAAGTAGTTAACAACAAAACACCTCCAACCCAAGCATTCAGCTTAGTTGGAGGTGTTTGCCATTTGATTAAGAAAGTCGACCGCTATAGTCTTCAAATGTAAATTCACGAATGACTTTAATGCCTTCTTCATCATTGTAAGAAACGATTGAAGGTAAGTTGACACCGTTAAACATATGATTTTTCACCATTGAATAATGGGCCATATCCGTAAATACAAGACGATCACCTGGTTTTAATGGCTGCTCAAATGAATAATCGCCAATTACATCACCAGCAAGACATGTAAGTCCACCTAGGCGATATGTGTGGGCTAATTCATTAGCTTGACCAGAACCAATAATCATTGGACGGTAGGGCATTTCAAGTACGTCAGGCATATGACATGTTGCTGATGTATCTAAAATAGCAAGATCCATCCCATTTTCTTGGATATCAAGCACGGTAGCTACTAAATAACCAGTATTAAGGGCTACTGCTTCACCTGGCTCTAAATACACAAGCAGGTTATATTTTTCTTGCACATAATTAATGATGTTCACAAGCTTCTCTACATCATAATCTTCACGTGTAATATGGTGTCCTCCACCAAAGTTCAACCATTTCATTTGGTGTAAAACATCACCAAATTTTTCTTCTACTACTTCAATAATACGCTCTAACGTATCTGAATTTTGTTCACACATCGCATGGAAATGTAAGCCATCAATACCTTCAAGCTGGGATTTATCAAAGTTAGCCAAAGTTGTTCCAAGACGGGAATTCGTATAGCAAGGATCGTATAGTGCTGTTTCAATTTCCGAGTACTCAGGATTCACACGAATACCACATTCAATTGTTTTACCAGCAGATTTCACTTTATCCTTGAACTGAGCCCATTGGTTAAATGAGTTAAACACGACGTGATCTACATAGCCAAGCAGCTCGTCCATTTCATGCTCAATATAAGCAGGAGCATAAACATGAACTTCTTTGCCCATTTTTTCATAGCCAAGACGTGCTTCATGCAGTGAGCTGGCTGTTATGCCAGCTAAATATTCCCCTACTAAAGGGAATGTTGAATGCATAGAGAAACCTTTAAGGGCTAGTAAAATGCGGCAGCCTGTGCGATCTTGAATTGATTTTAAAAGCTCAAGATTTTTTGTTAATAATCGCTCATCCACTACATAAGAAGGGGATGGAACTTTTGAAAAATCAATTGGTTTCATCGGCTTAATTCCTTTGCATCTAAATCAAGGTCAAGTAACTCTGGGTTATGGCTTTCTTGCCATGGTAGACCCCATTTATTTAATGCATCCATGAACGGATCTGGATTGAAATCTTCTACATTCCAAACACCTGGTTTGCGCCATTCACCGTTCATCACAAGCATTGCACCAATCATAGCTGGTACGCCAGTTGTGTAAGAAATCGCTTGTGAACCAACTTCGTTATAGCATTCTTCGTGGTCGCATACGTTGTATACATAATACGTTTTTTCTTTGCCATCTTTTAGACCGCGAATGATACAACCGATATTTGTTTTACCTTTTGTACGTGGTCCAAGAGAAGCTGGATCTGGTAATACCGCTTTAAGGAAGTGGATTGGTTGAATCATTTGACCCTCAAATTCGATAGGTTCGATTGATGTCATGCCAACGTTTTCTAATACTTTTAAGTGTGTTAAGTATTTTTCAGAGAACGTCATCCAGAAGCGGATTTGTTTTAAACCTTTGATATTTTTCGCAAGTGATTCAAGCTCTTCATGGTATAGAAGGTAAATATCTTTTGGTCCGATTTCTGGTAAGTTATAAACTTCTTTTTTCTCAAGTGGTGCTGTTTCAACCCACTTGCCTTCTTTCCAGTAAC
Organism: Lysinibacillus sp. FW301-JW8; assembly: GCF_058788755.1. Classification (NCBI taxonomy): domain Bacteria; kingdom Bacillati; phylum Bacillota; class Bacilli; order Caryophanales; family Bacillaceae; genus Lysinibacillus; species Lysinibacillus sp. FW301-JW8. The sequence continues at coordinate 10,435 of NZ_JBYTBB010000021.1, read as the reverse complement.
GACCATTCGCTGTAATTTCGCGAATGTTAATTTCTGGATTGAAGTTTGTTGCGAAATGATAACCATGATCTCCCGCATTTGCATCCACGATATCGATATAGTGGATTTCATCAAACTCATGTTTTTGCGCATGAGCTGTGAAAACGCCTGTTACACCTGGATCAAAACCGCTACCAAGTAATGCAGTTAAGCCAGCTTTTTCAAACTTCTCTTTATAAGCCCATTGCCATTTATATTCAAATTTTGCCGTTTCAGGTGGCTCGTAGTTTGCAGTATCCACATAGTGCACACCTGTCGCTAAGCAAGCATCCATAATCGTTAAGTCCTGATAAGGTAGTGCAACGTTAATGACTACATCTGGTCCGAAAGCTTTAATAAGCTCAATAACCTCTTCTGTATTGTCTGCGTCTACCTGTGCAGTATGAATTTTTGTTTTTCCGCCGTCTAGTTTTTCTTTTAGAGCGTCACATTTTGAAACAGTTCTACTTGCGATACAAATTTCCTCAAATACGTCCGAATTTTGAACACACTTGTGTACCACAACACTGGCAACTCCGCCAGCTCCGATAATCAATGCTTTACCCAATTGTCTACCCCCAAGTTCATATAAAGTATTGTCAAACAAGCTGATTATACAGAAAATTGATTTACTACTCAATCATTGTTTTTAAATTTTCTACAAAAAAATTTATTTTTCTACAACAATTGGACTTATTTTCTCCTGATAAAGCCGAATGGTTCAACAATAATCAGTGGGAAATAGAATTCTATCAGTGATCGAAGTTTCTCTTTATGACTATGGTAAGGAAAAGGAAGTTCATAAAAAAACCCCTTTGCTCTAAAGCAAGAAGGGAAAAGTTCAAATAGATTTAAATTCATTAAACATCAAAATAATCGTCATGTTATTTAGAAAAACGATTTGAAATTTGTTTCTTTTCATCTCCCCATACATAAAAAAAGATCATGAGCAATGTACTTAAAAACCCCATTACGAGGGCATAGGTACTGAGTGCCACATCCACATGACTCTGCATAGCATAAATGAAAATAGCTCCGAGTATTAACAAATTTCCAATAATAAGCGATACAACATGAAAACGTCTATTCATAGCAAGCCCTCCTAAATGAAGATTTTATGCCCAACAGATGAAGATATAGTACATCAATTATCTCATAATTCAGAACTTTATCCAACACTTTTCCATTCTATTATTTAGTAAAAGATGCTTTTTAAATACATCTTTTTATAGTATGATAAGAAATAAAGATGAATATTCATAGATTTTTACTAGAAAGGAGAGATGATGAATCGTGAGATTACGAAATTCATTAACTTTTCAACTTGGAACGATCATTGCTGGTATCTTAGTGGTGATGCTAGGAATTACATCGTTCGCTACATACATAACTGCTTATAATAAATTATATGATGCAGCGGGAATCGAGGCATATGGATGTGCCAATATAACAACAGGCTTGATCCGCCCAGAAGATATGGAACAAGCATTGAGTGGGGAGCAAGCGGCAAAAGAGCGTATTGGCAAGGATTTAAACTGGACAACAGGACACAAAGATATCTTTCAAACTCAATATATTTTAACGCTAGATGGTACCTTATTAGCCTTAGATGATCATTTGGCAGAGAAGGGCTTTGCACCTGGAGATACGTTTTACATGGACACAGAGGCAATCCAATTATTACTTGAGAAAAAGCATCCAACTTACTCTGAACCTTATACATATGGTGGAATGGAGCGATTATCAGGCTATGCACCTATTTTTAAGGATCATGATACAAGCAAGGAAATCATCGCGATTAGTGTCATTGATTTCGATGCTACTATTGTGAAGGAGCGAACGTGGGATGTTGTGCGTAGTGGTATTTTAATTAGTATTTTTCCAATGTTAATTGCTTCAATTATTACAGGCTTTTTAATTCGTCGTAAGGTTAAGCCTATTACCTTACTAATTCATCAGGCCAAGCAGATTGCAAATGGTAATTTAGCAGTAGAAGAAATGAAAGTAAAAAGGAATGATGAGGTAGGGGATTTAGCAAGCACATTAGATCGTATGACTGTAAACTTACAAAATATGATTATGACGATGCGCGCTACTTCTATTACATTAGCCACGAATGCTGATGAAACCGCTAACACATTAAATGAAATGTCGAATACGATTCAAGGCGTGGCGCACAATATCTATGAGGTTACGGCGACAGTAACAGAGGGGCTGCATCATGCGGAGAATGCAACAGGTGTACTTACATCCCTAGCAGAGGATTTACAAACTATAAAAGCGAAAGCAGACACAAGTGTTGAAACCTCCCGAGGGACAATGAAAATTGCCGCGGAAGGAGAGCAGCTTGCTAAGGATATAAATAATGATATGACTTTAATCCGTAATGGTTCTGATATGGTTAGTAACACCGTTAGCAATTTAGTCACATCAGCAACGCGCGTTCAGGCTATTACGACATCCATTGCTGGTATTGCTGAACAAACCAACTTACTGGCTTTGAATGCCTCCATTGAAGCAGCAAGAGCAGGCGAACATGGCAAGGGCTTTGCAGTCGTAGCAGAGGAAGTTCGAAAACTTGCTGAGCAATCGAATCAAGAAGTATTAAAGGTTGACCAGCTTATTCAAGAAATTATGGGACATATTCAGCAGGTTACTTCTTCAACACAGGATAATACTAAATATATCGAAAAGGGAACAAAAACAGTTCGTTTAACTGCTCAATCATTAGGAAATATTTCAACAGCTGTTTCACATACTGTGGAAGAAATTATTGAAATATCACATGCTATGACATTGGAAACAGAGAAATCAGATCATGTTGTTCAGATGATTCAACAATTAACGCAGTCCATTCAAGAGATTGAAGAAACATTAAATACGATTACAGCGGCAGCCCAGCAAACAACAGCAAGTATTGATGAGGTAGCCCGTAGCTCAAATGAAACGAATCAAATGGCACATACACTTGAACAACATGTAAAGTCATTTAAATTAAAAGAATGTTAAAAGTTTTAGTCTTCGTATTACATGATAAGCGCTCCTTTTCTCTTGAAAGATGGTAAACTACCAATAAGACTTTTCTTTTGGTGAAGGTGAGGATTTTAATAGTGATTAAACAGTTTGATGAGCAAGTCCAACAGATTAATGAACTATTTGTAAATGGGAGCGTGAAGGAAAGCTATCAGTTAGCCAAAAACGTTGTAGCTGATAGTGCATTTGCAGAGCATGCCGCATTTGCCATGATTCAGCAGCATGTTGCGTTATTGGAGGCGAATGGCTATGCGAATATGCCAACTCCTGCTGATGAAAAGGTGAAGCAAAGTATAGAGCGTGCAGATGGCTCCTATCCAGAGCGTGATGTCCTTTCGGCTTATACGGGAACTCAGGATGATGAGCAGTTTGGTAAAGTGGTGGATGAATTGCTGGCTGGGTCTATCGAAGCACAGGCAAATGCTTACTATACAATGGCTGAATATTTTGTTTTGGCGAAAGAGCATGATAAGGCAATGATTCAATATGCCGAAGCAATCAAGCTACAACCAAATAAGGCACTTTACTGGGGAGCTTTCGCGCAATTTCTGAATCGCAGTGAGGGCAGTCCATATTTAGCACTCCGTCTCATTGAAGACGCGATTCAGCTAGATAGCATGAACCCACGCTGGCATTATATTCAAGGGAATATTTTTTTCCAGCTTGTTGCAACTAAAAAAAATTTAAGCTATTTACCTGCTTTAGAGGAGGCATGGGAAAAGGCTAAGAAGCGTTGCTCTGCTAAGCAGGTAATGTTAAAGATGGACATTGCAAAATCCACTGACGTTCTGGCTCAATGGAAAAAGCAAATGCTTTAAGGGAATGGGCATCTCTTACTAGGAGAGATGCCTTTTTTTACACCAAAACAGATTACTTCTTAGCATCCTTTATATGTATAGATATTTCAGGCTTGTTTAAATTCATATTTTCAAAGCTCACATCCCAGCTATTTGTTTGTTTTTTATACTCCATTTTTGTTAGAATTGGGGAATAGTAATGCTCTCCAGTGATTGTATCAAGCTCATTTACAGCTTGCTGAATAACTTCTTTTTCCGTTAAAATCGTCTCTGTTTTTTCTTGTTCTTCTACAACAAACCTAGTAGCACCTGCACGTCCCGGATACGATAAAAAAGAAGCTCCATACCAAACATACATATAATCTCCAATTTCTACACCTTTACTTTTCTCTGAAGAAAACCAAATGGCATCGAAATATTCATCACCGTCTTCTTGATACCGTGGCTCATGATCTACGACTAAAAATCTTCCTTCCTGTAAAGCTGTTACATAGCCAGAAATGGATGCAGATGAATATTCTTCTTTTATAGATTTTTCAGGGTGAGAACAGCTGCTCAAGCCTATTAGGGCCATTATCAATAGCATTCTTTTCAATTCAAATCTACCTCCTACATACATATAGTTTTTCTGAGGAAATTAGCTTGAATTCCTCTTTACGAAATTTTTTCTTAAGTAAGTGATTAGTCATTCTTTTCAAAAGTAACCTATCTGTATTAGTTTAGGACAATAATAATTGGTTTTAGTTAATGGTGGAAGAGGGAACCTTTATTGATAAAAATATTACTTTATTGGGAATGATATGAAATATAGTTTGCATTTTCAATATTATTCTATAAAGCTGAATAATTATTAATAATTCCTTACAATGTCGTATTTTTATGCTATAATCAAACAAACGGACGTAAGAAGCTTATTTTATAGCATGAAAGAAGTGTTTGTTTGAGTTTATATGTAGCATATGTATTGGTAGGACTTGCGATTGCCATGCCAGTCGGAGCCATCACCGTCGAAATGACGAAGCAGGGTTTAAAGAATGGCTTTATCCATGGCTGGGCAGTTGGACTCGGTGGCATGACGATTGATGTAGTATTAGTATTTGCATTGTATATGGGTTTAGCCTCGATTTTAGCAATGCCGATTATTCAAATTCCAATGTGGATAATAGGCGCAGGCTTTTTATTCTTCTTGGGACTGGATTCAATAAAAAATGCGGATCATGATATTACGCTAGCAGGAGAAAAAGTAACGAAATCGTTTTTTACTTCTTATCGTAATGGACTACTAGTAGCCATTTCGCCTGGAAATCTCGTATTTTGGGTGAATGTTTTCGGTGTGGTTCTAGCCAAATCATATGGTCAAGGTGAGTCAACTAGCTTTTTAGTCATTGCAGCGGGTGTTCTGAGCGGTATATTATTGCATGATATTGGCTTAATGGCCATTGTTTCAGTGACTCGTAAAGCGATGAGTCGTAAGGTCATTAAGACCCTTACAATGGCAGCAGGTGTCTTACTAATTGGCTTTGCAGGATATTTTATCTATGAATTTATTCAAGCGATTAAGGTCTATATATGAAAAAAAAGTGCGATTCACAAGGGTCGCACTTTTTTTATAGAAATTAATATGGGTTACGCGGAAACCTCTGTACGCTCCTTGATACAAGCGATAATTTCCTCAGCTACTTGGTGTGCTAACGTAAGCTCAGAAGTAAAGCCTACACAAGAGCAATTCATCTCACCTAAAATATAGCAATCTTCTCCTGCTGCATCTGTATCTAACATAAAATCTGCCGTCCATATTAGTGGCAAATCATAGCCACCAAGCAGGTTAGTTACAAGAGGTAACTGTGTTAAGAAGTTTTGTACCAGCTCTTCCCAGTCCTCTGGAGAATCATAGCGGTACTTCGCACCAGAAAATAATGTAGCGCTAAAGGCATCCTCAGAATCAGCAGGTTTTTTATGTACAACGTGTACGGGTTTATCACGTAGCATAAATAAGCGAATCTCTCCCTCTGTAATACGTGGCAGGAAGCGCATATCTATGAGCATACCATTCGCACCTGTAATGTACTGCTCACAAAACGTCATAAATTCACCAAGCTTCCAATATTCCACATGATTATCCTTGGCTTCCGTACATTTAATTTGAGCATCAAGTGGTACTTCCGTGACTCCTTCTGCAAGAGGTTCCACCAATTTTACTCGCCAAATACCTTCTCCTGTTGAACCACGATTTTGCTTTAAAACGCGCTCTGTAATGGCAAGAGAGGTAGGGAATTGGGCTTTAAATGCTTCAATCGTATAATAGGCAAATGTATCATCAGGCACTAAATTGGTAGAGACCAACTTTGATAAGACATCTTTTGAGCCATAACCAATCATTGCATCAGGATGTGGCATACCGATGACACCCGTATTACATAAGTCTCGTAACATCGCAAAATATTCTTCCTCATGCTGTAAATTTCCAGGATTGATACGTGATACATAAGCGATTCCATTTTCTTTAACGTAATTAAAAATTTCTTCTTTTCTTGTCACATCAAAGAAAATAACCTCCGCATCCTGACCACGTTGCTTTAACGCATCCACCATTGGCATTGTATCTTTCCTATAGCCATCAGGCCCCTTATCCGAACCACCGCGTACCTCGAAAAATATAACTTTTTTATCCATTTAAATACCTCCTTAGTATGATGATAGTTTCAGTATAATTGACTGATAGGGATAAAAGATATATAAAATATGTAAATTTTATGTATTAATTTAAATTTTATCCCGCATTAACACGCTCCTATCATGCTAAGTGAAGCAATATGCAGCTTGTGTTCCTCGAAATCGCTATAAATCCGCATTAGTTTGTAATGGTTGTTGCTTTTTCGGGAAGACCGTGAGATATAGGATCATACAAAGAATCAGCATTGTTCCAAGCAGTTGAAAACCTCCAAAGTCAATTTTGAGCCATAATACACTCGTAATAACAGCTGTTAAAGGTTCTAAACTTCCCAGTAGGCTAGTTTCTTTTGGCGTTAAATAATGCAGGCTAGCAATATAAAACCAAAAGGCCAGCATCGTTCCAAAAATAACTATAAACAAAAAATACACAATGGTTGTCAATGCCCAATCAGATATGTTAATTTGCCATGGCTGGTGAAAAAGGCTCATCACGATCCCGCCAATAACCATCGACCACCCTACCACTAACAATGAATGAAACTGCTGTAAAAGCGGTACAGCATATAACGTATAAAAAGCTGCAGAAAGACCAGATAAAATACCCCAAAACACTGCCATGCTTGGAACAGAGAGAGTTGAAAAGGAGCCATTTGTAAGTAATAAGAAAGTACCGACCAGCGTCAATGTGACAGCGATACCATCCTGTCTTGTTAATTGACTATGCTTCGTTACTAAATAATAGCCCATAATAAAAAGAGGTGCTAGGTATTGAAGTAATGTCGCGACAGCTGAGTTACCGATTGAAATCGACATCATATACGTATATTGAACCGCAAGCATGCCAAGTAAACTAAATAATATTTGTCTAAAGGCATTGTGCTTCGTACGAAACATAACAAAAATTGAATTTTTCCAATGTGTTATTTTATAGATACCGATTAATAATAGACCTGCTATAAGAAGGCGACTTGAAACGAGCCATCCTACCTCGATATTTTCCTGCTGAAAAAGCTTTTGTGCAACAGTTCCGCCGATACCCCAAAAGCTTGCCCCCAGAATGACGAGAATATAACCAAAAGTACGTTTGTTAAGTTGTGTTTGATTCACTTTGACATCTCCTAAACTATCAATATAAAGTAATTATAAGGATTTATAAATGTAATAAATATCGATTTAATGGTTAAAAGTATCAAAATATTGAGGTGAACAGAAAAATGGCCTTAACACATATAAAAATTGCAAAGGATTTACAAGAACTAACCTCACATGGAACGAAGGCATTTCCAGTTGCTTTGTATGAGACGACTATGCGACTAGAAAGCTTGGATTTTTTGCCATTGCATTGGCATAAAGAAATTCAATTCGTTTATGTGAAAGAGGGGAATGTAGAATATCGAGTAGGGGCAGATGTTTTTATACTTGAGGAGGGAGATGGACTATTTATCAATGCTTTAGGGCTGCACGAGGCGAAGCCATATGAAATAGATCTGGCAAGAATTTACTGTGTGAATGTGGACCCAATGTTGCTCGGAGGGCATGAGGGGAGTATATTTGCTGAGAAATATATAAAGCCATATATTACAAGTAATCGCTTCCCTTATGTAAGACTTTCAGGGGAGTTAGCGCAAAAGGTAAAAGAGATAGCAACCATATTACAAAAGCAAGATGATTTTTATGAGTTAACAATGTGGAGAGAGCTTGTAACTATTTGGGAAGCTATGCTAACCCAATCCATGCTGACAGTGGAAATGCTAGAACCTGCGAAAATTGTCCAGCATGAACGAGTGAAGGAAATGCTAGATTATTTACATGTAAATTATGCAGAGAAAATAGTATTGGATCAATTAGCTGCACATGTTTATTTAAGCAGGGCAGAGTGCAGTCGTTTGTTTAAAAAAATGGTGGGTATGTCACCATTTGGCTATTTATTACAGTATCGACTTCGTAAAAGTTTGCAATTATTACGAGATAGTGAGCAATCCATCACTACTATTGCAGCAACAACCGGTTTTAGTACAGTTAGTTATTATATTGAGAGATTTAAGGATTATACAGGGTTTTCTCCATATGTCTATCGCAAAAGATTTTGTAAAAAATAAGAGTTATACATTAATATGAAAAATTTTTGACAAAATATTAGAGTAAAAACATCCATTTTCGCTGGTGCTATTGACAATTATAACCACGAATAATAAGGTAATGTTAATAGTGAAGATGACTTTACTATTAATATTACTTTAAGGATTGAATGAAAATGATAAAAGATGAAGAGCATCTGTATCGCCTTGTTCAGGAGATAGATGAAGCCGTCTATTCAATGGATAGTCATTTTATTAAGATACATCAAGAATTATTGACCGATGATCTAACGCCTAAGCAAATGATTTTAATTGATTTTGTTAATAAAAATAGCCCTGTGACAATTGGACAAATTGCTAGCTATATGAATATCACTTCTAGTGCAGTGGGGCAATTGGTTAGTAAATTGGAAGAGCAGCACTATGTTTTTCGAAGCATTAATCCTGAAAATCGCCGAGAAATCATTGTACAACTGGATACAACAGGTGTGGAGTATGTTGAAAGGGAAGAAGAAATCAAACGGTTTATTATTTCTAAATATTATTCAAAGCTTGAACTGAATGAAATAGTGCAGCTAAAGGAGATTATTCAGAAGTTAAGTAAAATTGTGTTAGAGGAAGGATTAATTAATGAATTTCAGGTAACTAAAAAGAGGAGTGATAAAGTATGATTGCTTTAAAGAAAAAGCAAAATGTATGGTTAGCTTTTTTATTAGTTGTTCTTGCCAGTAATTACACACTTTATAATACGGGATTAGGTGTATCCATTTTACCAGCAGAAACAAAAGGGGTAGTCATCGGCTCATTAATTGATTTCGTCGTTGTTATGCCAATTTTATTTATGCTCTATAAAGGTAAGTATTCTGTAAAACAAGCAGTTCTTTTAGCCGCTGCTGGTTGTATCGTAGCACGTTTTATGATTCCCATCGATCACCTTCAGCCATTTGTAGCCATTACTTGGGCTGGGTTTGCGATTGAAGGTTCGATTATTCTATTAGAAATTTTGCTCGTCGTAACACTTGTCCGCTATATGCCTAAAATTCTAGCGGATGTAAGATTGAGTAATCTACCAGATTTGTTCTCCTTTTCAAAAGCAGTTGAGAAATATGCACCAAAGCATCCGATTATCCAAATGCTGTGCACAGACTTTTTGATGCTTTACTATGCTTTCGCAAGCTGGAAGAGAAAAGAGCCCTCAGGTTTAACCTTGCATAAGAGCTCTAGTTATATCGCCTTTCAAATTATGCTTATTCATGGAATTGTTATTGAAACAATTGGCATCCATTGGTGGCTGCACGAGAAGTCGATAGTACTCTCTATTCTTTTGCTTATTTTAAATATCTACTCTGTTATATTTTTTCTGGCGGATATGCAGGCTGTTCGTTTAAATCCTGTGCACGTTACATCTGATAAGTTATATTTATCATTAGGTCTAATGAAACGTGCAGAAATTTGCTTTGATAATATAGAAGAACTTATTGAAGATAAACAAGAGTTAGAAGGGAAATTATCGAAAGATACTATTGATTTTGTGGCCCGTGATTTCGGAGAGGCGTATCCTCAGTTTATCCTAAAGCTGAAGGAGCCAATAGAGGTTACGTTTTTGCTAGGTATTAAAAAGAAATATCACAAAATAGCTATTAAAGTAGATCAAAAACAAGAATTTAAAACAATTCTTGTACAAGGAATGGGTGTAAATTCATAGTTCTACAAAAATTAATTTTTGTTTCTAGGCTGAACGATAATAAATCGTTCAGCCTCATGTTGTTGAAATACTATTATGTCAATGACATCAAGGTGACAAATTAAAAAGTATAGTCCTTTTTCAAAACGAGG
>NZ_JBYTBB010000020.1:0-75484 GCF_058788755.1 Lysinibacillus sp. FW301-JW8 | reverse complement strand
GCGAGTAGCCTGGAACGGAAATCACCTTCATTTTGACTAAATATTCACAAAGAGTCCCTTGACTATTTAATTTTTCAACACTATGAAAAATGAACTCTCTTTAGCAAACGAGAGTTCATTTTTGTATTATTTAGTGTAATTATCGAAATAGCCTTGAATATAAATCATTGGTGTTCCTTTATCACCTGAACCAGAAGTTAGGTCAGATAGAGAACCAATTAGGTCTGTTAAGCGACGAGGTGTTGTTCCTTGAGCTGCCATTTGACCAGTTAAATCTTCATCTTTATTTTGGATATAGTCAGAAATCGCTGCTTTTAATTCATCACCACGAAGATCAGCAAAATCATTATCTGCTAGGTATTTTAGTTTAACTTCATTTGGTGTTCCATCTAATCCAGCAGTATAGGCTGGTGAAACAACAGGGTCAGCTAATTCCCAAATTTTACCCACAGGATCTTTGAATGCACCATCACCATAAATCATGACTTCAACTGTTTTACCAGTAGCCTCTTTGATTTTTGCTTGGATACCGTCAACAATTGGCTGGCAAGTATGCGGGAATAATTTCACACTATCTTCAGTTGCTTTGTTTGAGCCAAGTAAACCGTATTCCTCATTGAAGCCTGAACCGTTCATAGATGCTGATAAGATATTATCAAGGCTGTATACTTTTTCAGCCCCATTTGCTGTTAGAATACGTTTTGTGCGTAGGCGTGTATGAATATCACAAGTTAAAACACTCTTCGTATAGTCCAAAATTGTTTTTGGATTATTTGAAAAGATAACCTCACAAGAAGCGCCTTCAGCTTCGATTAATTCCTTATAATATTCAATATAATCTACACCTGTAAATGTGTGTTTTTTATAGCCGAAATGCTCACGGAATTCAACTTCATTTAATGTATCTGTCCAAGGGTTAATTCCTTTTACATCTAGTTCGTCGATATCAACTAGGTGATTACCAACCTCATCAGATGGATAACTTAACATAAGAACGACTTTTTTAACGCCTTTAGCAATACCACGTAAGCAGTTTGCGAAACGGTTACGGCTAAGAATAGGGAAAATAACACCAACAGTATCATCACCAAATTTGGCAGCTACGTCAGTTGCGATGTCGTCGATTGATGCATAGTTACCTTGTGCACGTGCTACGACAGATTCTGTTACTGTGACAATGTCTCGATCTTCAATTGAATAGCCTTCAATCTGTGCGGCATTTAATACCGTATCAACAACGATTTGTTCAATATTATCGCCTTCGTTAATAATTGGACCACGAAGACCTCTTACAACTGTACCAACTACACGTTCCAAAATAATCTCTCCTCATTAACAGGTAAATGTTTTATGTGAATAAAAATTAATATAATTTTACTATACGCTCCTTTAATGATATAAGTAAAATTAATAGTTCGTATAATAGCTATAAGGAGTGCTTATATGATAGGGAAGTTAGATTTATATCGTGTTTTTAGTGTTGTTGCTAAAAATAATAGCTTTTCAAGGGCTGCTAGGGATTTATATATGACACAGCCAGCTGTTAGCCAAGCCATGATGCAATTAGAAAAGGAACTTGGTACTCGTCTCTTTAATCGCACACCTAAGGGGGTAACGCTAACAACTGAGGGTAGTCTTTTATACGAGTATACGAATTCAGCGTTAGGTCTTTTAGATGCTGGTGAGGAAAAGCTACTGGAATTTAAAAATTTAACAACTGGTCAATTAAAAATTGGTGTAGGAGATACGATTTCCCGCTTTTTTTTAATGCCATATCTAGAGGCATTTCATACCATGTATCCGAACATAAAATTGCAAATGTTAAATGGGACGACATCGGAAATTTGTAATTTTATTAAGTCTGGTGAGGTGGATATAGGACTTTGTAATTTTCCGATAGAAGATGCGACATTACAGTTAACCGTATGTACTGAGGTTCAAGATGTTTTTGTATGTGGTGAAAAATACCGAACATTAACGTCAAAAAAATTAAGCTTTGAGGATCTTTTAAAATTTCCCCTTGTTTTTTTAGAGCAAAAATCAAATTCCAGAAAATATGTAGAAGATTATTTATTTGCGAGAGGAATACATATCGAACCTGAGTTTGAGCTAGGGTCGCATGATCTTGTGCTGGAATTCGCACGTAGTAATTTAGGCATTGCTTGTGTAACGAAAGAATTTTCTAAGGATTATTTGCAACGAGGACTTTTATATGAGTTAACATTAACTGAGCAAATACCAGCCCGTAGTATAGGCATGTGTTATTTAAAGAGTGTCCCACTTTCACGGGCGGCAGCAAAATTTGTAGATATTATTGAGCAAAAGCAGGAGCGTAAACGTCTAAATCCGAGAAATATTAAGTAAGCTTAGCGACTAGTAATAGCACGCTAAGCTTTTTTGAGTAGAGCTTCAATAAGTGTGTCAGCATTACGCTTATTTTTCATCGTGGGAGAGTATAGATATGAAAATGTTCGCATATAATGCTGCTCTTCTAAATGTAAAACTTTGATATCTCCACTCTTTAATTCTCGTTCAATAACACTTGCAGATAGCAATGAAAGTCCAAGTCCTTGAATAACGCTCTCCTTGACACCCTGATTACTGCTAACTGTAACAAGTGAGCCTACCTGAAGCCCATTTGCTCTAAATAAATGGTCTAAATAGTAGCGTGTACCTGAGCCATCTTCCCTAGCAACCCAGTTCTGCTGCTGAAGGTTCTCGACAGTAATAGCAGGTTCCTTTGTAAGAGGATGATTACTGGCGCTAACAATAAATAATTCATCTTGCATGAATGGTTTAATAATAAGTTCATGGTCATGTGCCTGCCCTTCAATAAGACCAATATCAACCTGTAATAACTTTGTATACTGAATGATTTCTTTCGTATTACCAATAATAATTTGAAGCTCAAGCTGAGGAAATTGCTTTTGCAGGCTCGCAATGATGGGGGGCAGTATATATTCACCGATTGTAAAGCTTGCGCCAATAATAAGTGTACCTTGAATTTCATGATGATAGGCTAAAATTTCTTCCTTTGCTTGCTCTGCAATGGCCATTATTTGTTTTGCTCGATTATATAAAATCTCTCCAGTAGGTGTAATTTGCACAGACTTTGGTGAACGAATAAATAAAGTAGTTTGCAGTTCTTGTTCTAAGTTTTTAATGTGTAAACTTACACTCGGCTGTGAAATATGGAGTATTTCGGAGGCTTTTGTAAAATTATTAACCTCGACTAGTGTGATAAATGTTTTTAAAGCATCATATTGCATGCCATCACTCCTGCTATTAAAAATATTAATAATTACAATTATATATATATATTTTACTGATGACTAACTTTTTTATAAAGTATAATCATAAAGGATGAAAGAAGTGAACATCATGGCAAATGGACAGAATCGATTAAAAAGCTTCCTTGCTCCAGCATTTATCAAGGGGATATTGTTAACACTCCTTATTGCTCTATCGGCAAAATATATTTCAACATTTCCGTTCTTCTCAATATTGGGCCAACTTGTCATTGCTATTCTATTAGGAATGGCTTGGAGAGCAGCTTTTAAGGTACAGGATTCATGGCAGGTCGGTATATCATTTTCAAGTAAAAAGCTATTAAGATTTGGGATTATTTTATTGGGAATGCGTTTGAATTTAGCGGATATTTATCATGCTGGAGTGAGTGTTTTTCTGATTGCATTATTAGATTTAGTATTCGCCTTAGTGGTTGTCTATGGTTTAACAAAGATGTTTCATGTTGAACGAAAGCTTGGTATTTTAACAGCTTGTGGGACAGCGATTTGTGGAGCAGCCGCTGTCGTTGCTATTGCTCCTCAAGTTAAAGCAAATGAAAAAGAAACAGCAGTGGGTGCAGCGATTGTCGCATTACTTGGCACGTTATTCACGTTAATCTATACATTGTTCTATTCATTATTTGGGTTAGCACCAACGGAATATGGTGTTTTTGCAGGAGGTACCTTACATGAAATTGCCCATGTGATTGCAGCAGCATCAGCTGGTGGCAATGAAGCTATCGATATGGCGGTTATTGTTAAACTAACTCGTGTGGCTTTACTCGTGCCAGTAGCAATCATTATTGGTATTTTTTATCGGAAAATGGAGAGAGGGCAGGAAAAAGAGCCATTTTCGCTGTCAATTATCCCGTGGTTTATTCTTGGCTTTTTAGCAATGAGTGCAATTAATTCGCTAGGAATAGTTCCCCCTAATGTAGCTCAGGCATTTGTCAATATTGCCTATATTTTAATTGGCATGGCCATGGCTGGATTGGGATTAAACGTAGACATAAAAACCTTTAAGCAATTAGGTGTAAAAGCCTTTATTGCAGGACTTATCGGGTCAATTTGCCTATCCATTGTAGGGTATCTGTTAGTTATTTTCATAAAATAATTAAGCAAAAAAATCCTGCATATTTTCGAATATGCAGGTTTTTTTAGATAGAATCAGAAGATAATTTAATGATAAATTAGCGAGCTGCTTCGATCGAAGACGCTAATTCTGCTATAACGATTTTGCTGCCTATCATTGGACTATTTTCAGGTTTTGCTCCCTCTGAGCCCGGCTCTGGACGATGATGTGCAGCTGCGAATGCATCGCTATCTCGCCAAGCTTGGAAATGTTCCTTTGATTCCCAGTACATGTTGACACTCATTTCGTCATAAGTTGGGTCATCAGTTGACACTAACACCTCTACTTTATGAAAACCTTCAAACTGCTGTAGCGGTCCTGGCTTTGTAAAATTCGGTGCCATTTTTGCAGCAAAGCCGGGTTTGACCTGAATACGATTTGTTACAATAATCATGTTTTCTACCCCCCTAATCATTTTCTAAATAAAGATAATTTATTAACTTGAATGAAATTATCAATGATTATCATTCGCAATCAATGATAATTGTCGTAGGAAGACATTGTCAATAGAATAGCAATGTTTATACTATAAAAGGTTAAAGGACATTTTCAAATATGTAAAGTTTATTGTCAGTATAAATCTTGTTTAAACGGGTTTATCTGATTGGATTCCAGACACTTAGCTGACATATTCCGATGATATAATGATAACACGAACAAGCTAGGGACGAGGTGAAGGACATGGCAAAAATATTAATTGTAGAGGACGAATATGCCATAAGTCAGGTGTTGAAAGCTTATTTAAAAAAGGTTGGCTATGATGTGATGCAATGTTTTAATGGCGGGCAGGCACTGACTGTGTTTCAAGAGTGTCAACCAGATTTAGTGCTACTAGATATTATGTTGCCAGAGAAAAATGGTTGGAGAATTTTAGAGGAAATAAGAGGTATTAGCTCTTGTCCCATCATTATGTTAACAGCATTAGGAGATGTAAATTACCGTTTAGATGGCTTTGATCAGGGTGCAGATGATTATATTGCTAAACCATTTATAGCAGATGAGGTAGTGGCAAGGGTAAAGGCTGTTCTAAGACGTGCCGAAGGAAATCAGTCAGCAGAAAAAAAGAAATTTGGCGAGCTTGAAATAGATATGAAGGCACATCGAGTACTACTGAATGGAGAGGAGATCATTTTAACGCCTAGAGACTTATCGGTGCTATTATTTTTGGCTGAGCATCCCAATCAAACATTTACACGCGATCAGTTAATTGAGCAAGTTTGGGGCTGGGAGTATGATGGTAGCGATCGAGCGGTTGATTTAGCGGTGAAGCGACTGCGAAAGGCATTGACAGATTGGGATGAGGCAGATGGAGAAATAAAGACATTACGTGGATTGGGGTATCAGCTAAGTGTTCCAAAAAGGTAAACGCATATCTTTACTCAACTACTGGACAAGTCGCTATTTATTGACGCTCTTTGTAGGACTAGCTATTATCTCTTTTATATCCGCAGTATGGATTCGTCATACAACATTTGAAAACCGATTGGAAATGATGAAGTTTTTAGCTGATGAAACAGTATTTCGTCTTACAGATACTACAGGGTCCAATAATGGACCTATAGGTGGAATTCCAGGTTTTATTGGCAACCGAGAACGATTTAGCATGAGAGAAATTGATCCTATTTTATATGTTGCTGACACAGAAGGCAATGTCTTAACAAGTAATCGACCAATTCCTCCAGGCAGTGCAAAAAATGTGGCCAATTTACTTGATGGTGAAGAAGATACGAAAAAAATAATCGACATGAATAAGAGACAAGAGTCAGTTCAATATGTTGTAAAACGAAAAATCGAAAATAATCAGAAGGTAATTGGCTGGGTGCTTGTGCTTGAGAAAAAGGAAAACTTAACGAAGGTTAATCAAGCATATGGTCAATTAGCGTTATTGATAGGAGCCCTTGCCTTATTAGGATGGGGGGCTATTTATTTGTTGTCAAGGCGTTTGGCACATCCAATCAAACAAGTAGCCGAAGCCGCGAAGCAAGTGCAAGAGGGTAACTATATAGTCAATCTACCTGAAAATATTAAGGAAGAGGAAATTTATGAGCTTGTTACGTCCTTTAAGGAAATGGCTAATCGATTAGAGCAATTGGAAAAAACAAGAACAGAGCTATTAGCAGGTGTTACACATGAGCTTAAAACGCCTGTCACATCAATTAGTGGACTTTTACAAGCGGTGAGGGATGGAATCGTTACAGATCAGGATGCTAATGAATTTATACAAATGGCGCTAGTTGAAACGACGAAAATGAAGACTATGGTTGGCGATTTATTAGCCTTCAATCAGTTTGCCGTCGATGCCATTCCTGTAAGACTAGAGACAGTTAATGTTAATCAACTTATACGTGATGCAATTACCCAGTGGGAGGTAATGCAGGAAGAGGAAGCAGTAAAAATTCATGTACAATTGCTTGCACAAATCGTCTATGTACAGGCTGATGCTGTCCGAGTGCAGCAAATTGTCACGAATTTATTAACGAATGCAAGACAGGCCATGCAGGAGGGAGCCGTAACGATTAGATTGCTGGAAAAGAATGATTCGGTTTCCATTACTGTGAGAGACACTGGGCACGGTATTCCTCAAGAGGAGCAGGCATTTATTTTTGAACGCTTCTTTAGAGGAGAAAATAAAAAATACACAATTCGCGGACTAGGTCTAGGTTTATCGCTTAGTAAAATGATGGCCCAGTCAATTGGCGGCGATTTGCGACTAATAGAAAGCAATTCCTCAGGAACATGCTTTGACCTATCATTGAAAAAGGCTACTACGCTATAAAAGGCGTGGTAGCTTTTTCTTTTGTAAAGATTTTTTGAAGGAAATGTAAAGCTGACATCTGACTGACACATTAGACCTTTATAGTAGGTTTTGTAAACGAGAAGCCAAGAGAAAGGGCGGGATCATGCTATGAAAAATAGGCTTTTCCGAACGCTAATCTTACCTGCTGGATTCGTCATGCTACTAGCCGGCTGTACTGGGGGCAGTGATTACGTAGCGAAGGTTGATGGAGAGAAGATTCTACAAACAGAATTAGATGATGCGTTGCATGAACAATACGGTACTGAAGTACTTGAAACATTAATCACAAACAAAATGGTTGAGCTTGAAGCAAAGAAGCTAGGCGTCACTGTATCTGAGGACAGTATTCAATCAGAGTATGAAGAAATAATGGAGTCATATGGTGGTGAAGAAGCCTTACAGAAAGCTTTGGAAGCTAATGGGCTAACAGAGGAAAGTGTAAGAGAAAATATTCGCATGTATCAGCTTACTAAAAATGTTATTGCTACAGGCATAGATATTACAGATGAGGAAGTAGCTCAATATTTTGATAACAATAAGGAGAGCTATAGACAGCAAGAAGAGGTTGTAGCCAGTCAAATTTTATTGGAGGATGAGACTACGGCAAAGGATGTACTGAAAAAGCTAAAAGCTGGTGAGGATTTTTCGGAGCTAGCAAAGGCATATTCAATAGATTCAGCTACAAGTGAAAATGGTGGTGACATCGGTACCATTAGTCGAGGTCAAATGGACGAGGCATTTGAGAAAGCGGCATTCGGTCTTGAGAAAAATAGTATTAGTGATATCGTTCAAACATCTGAAGGCTATCACATCATTAAAGTAACCGATAAGGTACCTGCAAAAGAGGCAGTACTCGAGGATGTGAAAGAGGATGTTTATGCCACAATTCTTGAAGAGCGGATAAATGAAGAATATACAACTTGGCTAGATGAAAAACAAGAGGAATACAAAATCGAGAGAAAATAAGGAGTGGCTTATATGTCTACTATAACTTCGTTTAATCCTAACGGTCGCAGGGAGATCAAACAAGCAATTTCTTATCCCGACTATGCCTTATTAAAATCCAAGCTACGGCATGTGATGCAGTTAGACAAGCATGCAGGGATGGATGGTAAATATTTAATTCGTAGCACTTACTTCGATAATTTTGCTAATAAGGTTCTTAATGAGAAAAAAGAGGGGTATATCAACCGTGATAAATACCGAGTACGAGTTTATGATAAATCCTCAGCCATTATTAATTTGGAAAGGAAAAGTAAGCGTAATAATCTTACCTATAAATCAAAGTGTGCCATCTCCCAAAAAGAATATGAAAAAATGCGTAGCGGGGAAACATCTTGGATGGAAGAAGATCAACGCCCATTAATTCGGGATTTATATCAGGAAATGAAGTATAACCAGCTGAAACCAGTTACGGTCGTCGATTATGAGAGAGAGGCTTATATATATGCTCATGGAAACGTTAGAATCACCTTTGATAGTAAGGTACAATCAAGCCTCCGTAATACAGACATGTTTAATACCAAATTACCAATGGTGGATGTACTTGAACCAAACCTAGTTATTTTAGAGGTGAAATATGATGACTACTTACCAGATATGATTAAGTATTTACTGCAATCAGTAGATACACGTGCGGAAGCCTATTCAAAATATCAACTTAGTCGAATGTATGGCTAATATAAAGGAGAAATGAACAATGGATACAATCAAGTTTAGTGATATTTTTAAATCTAACTTTTTAGAAAAAACAACATCGTTTTCATTAATAGATTCAGTTATTGGCTTAGTAGTGGCCTTCTTTGTTGGATTTTTTATTTACGCTGTATATAAGAAGACCTTTAATGGTGTAATTTACTCCCATTCTTTTAATATTTCACTGCTAATTATGACAATGGCCACTGCGCTCGTTATTATGGGGATCAGTTCAAACGTGCTGTTATCGTTAGGTATGGTTGGTGCGTTATCAATCGTGCGTTTCCGAACACCCATCAAAGACCCTATGGATTTAGTCTATATTTTCTGGGCGATCGTTTCTGGGATTCTATGTGGGGCAGGATTTATACCACTTGTTATTATTGGCTCAGTGTTAATTGGTCTTGTATTACTTGTGTTTGTGAATAAAATAACTGTGGAAAATCCTTATTTATTAATTGTGAAGTTTGAAGAAGAACTAGCTTGTGATGAAGTAGAAAGAATTATCGCTGCACAGTCTAAAAAATTCGCTCTAAAATCAAAATCCATTATACAGCATGATGAAATTGAAACAACCTATGAGATTCGAGTGAAACAAAACGATGCCAAACTAATGGATCATCTGACAAAGGTACCAGGAGTAAAATCAGCCGTGATGCTTAGTTATGATGGTAATTTCACAGCTTAGTAAGCATTTTAGAAACCTATGAAGAGAGGTGAAAATCATGATTAAAGCAAGAGTTGTCTATCTTTGTATGGCAATTCTACTTCTCCTCTTTGTTGTCATATATGCTGTGCTTCCAAATGTAGGTATTGAAACTAAAAATACCGAGTTTTCTTATGAGAATATTGTGTTTAATAACAACAAAGTGACAACAGTAGACATTGAAATTGCTGAGGAAGACTGGGCAGATATGCTAGAAAATGCTGCGGCAGAGGAGTTAAAGAAGGCGGATATTACGGTTAATGGTAAGAAAATAGAAAATGTAGCGATTCGTACAAAAGGGAATCTATCACTGCGTTCAGTTGTTAACAGTGATTCGGATCGCTATAGCTTAAAAATTGATTTTGACTACTATGATGATACACAGAGTCTATATGGTTTGAAAAAATTAAATTTAAATAATAATTATAGTGATTCAACTTTAATGCGAGAATATATCTCTTATGAACTGAT
The DNA here is from genome assembly GCF_058788755.1 of Lysinibacillus sp. FW301-JW8. NCBI lineage: Bacteria > Bacillati > Bacillota > Bacilli > Caryophanales > Bacillaceae > Lysinibacillus > Lysinibacillus sp. FW301-JW8. The sequence continues at coordinate 65,396 of NZ_JBYTBB010000020.1, read as the reverse complement.
GGAGCAAATGGGATTACCTACACCCGCACATTCTTATATGTATGTCACAGTGAATGGAGAAGAACGTGGTTTATTTTTAGGTGTTGAAGCGGTAGATGAAACCTTCCTAGCAAATAACTATGGCTCTAATAACGGCTTCTTGTTTAAGCCAGATGGGAAAGGCAGTGATTTGAAATATATTAGTGGTGATATTGCTGACTATACAGGGATTGGGTTAAAAACAAACAAAAGTAATATCGATCAATCCAAATTTATAGAGATGCTGGATGCCATCAATAATGGTGGTGATATTGAAAAGTATATTGATGTCGATGAAATGCTACGTTACTTTGCTGTGAACACCGCACTTGTAAATCTGGATAGTTATCAGGGGAATATGAAACACAACTACTATTTGTATGAAGAGAATGGTATGTTTTCTATCATACCTTGGGATTACAATATGTCCTTTGGAGGCTTCGGTGCTGGAGGCGGTAGAATGGGGGGCAATAGTGATTTCCAGAACAATAAGGATTTGAAAGCTGGACAATTCAATGCAACGAATGATTTTAAGAATAACGAACGCACTGAACAACAACCAAACGTTGATCGAAATCAGAATGGGATAGATATGGCTGCAGGCATGTCTGGAAATCTAATACAAGATAGTGCGATTAATTTTAGTGTGACAACACCTGTATCTGGTACAACATTAGAAGAAAGACCATTATTAAACGCCTTGCTTTCCAATGAGAAATATCGTGCGCAATATGAGGGTTATTTACAGGAACTAGCTACTAATTACTTAACAGAAGAGTATATACAGAACATAACGAAAAATCTAGCAGTACTCATAACAACTTATGTGGAAGCAGACCCTACGAAATTCTCTACAACTGAGCAGTTTTTAGAGGCCGTAGAAGGGGAAAATAGTCTCCCTGAATTTGCTAAGCAACGATCAGCATCTATTTTAAAGCAATTGTCTGGCGAGCTTGTTGTAGAAGTGTCAACATCAATAGGTAATATGGGGATGTCTAACCCTAATGCTAATGGTGATATGAACGGCAACCCTATGCCTGAGAATTTTGACCCTTCACAGCTTCCTCCTTTCAATCAAGATGGCAATGATCAAGGGGAGCGTCCTGCTGGTGATGATCCAATGCAACGACCTGATCGAAATGGTGGTCCGATGGGAATGCCTGGCCAAAATAATGAACAGCTAAATCAAGCAACAGTCATTGATAAAAATACAGTAATTACAATAATCGTTTGTTTTGCCCTGTTAATAGTTGCCCTTTTTGGTGTTCTTAAATTTAAGAGAAGAGGTCGTTAAAATAATCATATCCAAAACTTTTGGGTATGGTTTTGCCTTTTATCGTGCTAAAATTAAGCATTCTTTTTTGAGGAGTCAACTAGTATGAATGAACATCAATTTGATAAATATTTGCATATTAATACAGTTGGTGAACAGTATGGTTTTCCTAAACTTGCGCATTATCATCGCTACGAGCCAACACCATATACAGGCTTAGAACAATTGTTTTCAGCCTATAAAATGCCTGATAATCCAGTGTTTATTGATATGGGATGTGGCAAAGGAAGAGTTCCTATTTATGTGCATCATAAATTTCACATCCAGACAATTGGAATAGAAATGGATGCAGGCTTTTATGCAGAGGCTGAGAGTAATAAAAGGAGCTATCTTCAAAAAAATAATGCTCCAATACCCATCTCCTTTATTCATGCAATAGCAGAAGAATATATGGTTCAACCATGTGACACAGTTTTCTTTTTTTTCAATCCATTCTCTATTCATATTTTTCGTACAGTAATTCATAATATTTGGAAGTCTTATGAGCAACACATGCGTGAAATTCATATTATTCTTTACTATCCACCATATGATTATTTGCAGTTTTTACTTCATGGAACACCATTTGAATTAATCCACGAGATTCATTTAGAAAATGAAAAAAATATAAACGAGCGCCTCTGTGTGTTTGCATTAAAAAAAGCTTAGAGCACCTACTCTAGGTTTTTTTGTGCTCATTCAACTGAGTGTAATAATTTGGTAGTCCTCATTCCATTCTTTATTTTCCCGGAAATAAATATAGGGTCCTTTCAAAATGATAATTGGAAGCAAGAATTTCCAAAGTAAAAATATAATTAAAGGCTGGCCCTATTGAACTTAATCATTCAATTTTCGAAAAAAGGACTTCAAATAAGAGATATTTTTATAAAAAAGCAATTGAAAATAACAGGTTTATACAAATATAAACTGAAAATTGATAGATTATTCTTAAATAACTAATTATACTGAAAAATCACTCTAGACTAAATATAAAGAATGTTTTACAATGTAAAAGGCTTAAATGAATAATATTTAATTCAGTTTTAGATAGTTATAAATAATTATTTTCGCTATTGAGGAATTGCATTTAATTGTTTATAATTATCAGAAATATCTAATATTTGAGAAATTTTCAGGGGGAATATAATTATGAAAGAGAACAAAAAGCTTAAAAAGTTCGGTTCACTTTTAGTTGCTTCTTCATTACTTGCTGGTGTACTTGCTGGTTGTGGTGCTGGAGATAGTTCAAGTTCAGGAGGAAGCTCATCATCAGGCGGCTCATCAGGTGGTGGTTCATCTGACGGCGAAACAATAAAAATCGGTGCAAACCTAGAGCTTTCAGGTAATGTTGCATCTTATGGATCTTCGATTGGAGTGGGCGCAGAGCTTGCTGTAAAAGAGATTAATGACAAAGGCGGTATCGATGGTAAAAAAATTGAGCTGATTAAAGTAGATAACAAATCAGAAAACTCAGAGGCAACTGCAGCAGCCATTAAACTAATAACACAGGATAAAGTAGTAGCGATGCTAGCTCCTGCAACTTCTGGTAATACAGTTGCAACAGTGCAAATTGCCAACGACAAGAAAGTTCCAATTGTTACTGGTTCTGGGACAGCCCCAAATATTACAGTAAATGAAGATGGCAGCGTTAACGAATATGCATTCCGTACTTGTTTTATTGATCCATTCCAAGGGATTGTAGCTGCAAACTTTGCCACTAATGAATTGCAAGCGAAAAATGTAGCTATTTTTGCTGACAATGCATCTGATTATGCTAAAGGTCTAGCAAAATCATTTAAAGAAACAATTACTAAAAATGGTGGTAAAGTCGTAAAAGAAGAAGCATATGTAGCTAAAGACGCTGATTTCCGTACACAGTTAACGAATATTAAAGGAGCGAAACCTGACTTCATCTTTATCCCTGGATACTATGAAGAAGTTGGTTTAATTGTTAAACAAGCGCGTGAAATGGGTATAGATGTTCCATTGATGGGCGCTGATGGCTGGGATTCGCCAACATTAGTAGAGCTAGCTGGTAAGAAAGCGCTTAATAATACGTATATTACAAACCACTACTCTGCGGAAGACCCAGATAAAAAAATTCAAGACTTCGTAAAAGCATTTAAAGCTGCAAACAAGGATAAAGCACCTGATGCATTCAATGCACTTGGCTATGACTCAATCTATTATATTGCAGATGCTATTGAGCGTGCAGGCTCTACAGATGGGGAAGCAATTAAAAAAGCATTAGCAAAAACAGAAGATCTTTCTTTAGTAACAGGTACTTTCTCAGTTGACGAACAACATAACCCAATTAAAACAGCAACAGTTCTTGAATTCCAAGACGGTAAACAAGTGTTCAACTCTAAAGTTAATCCTTAATGTTTGTAGGGGGGAGGCGGGTAAACACGCCTTCCTTTTTTATGTGTAGTAGATATCTAGAGTTTGCAAAAACATAGATTCTAGCAAAAGGAATTGGAAAAAACTTTTGATGAGGGACACAATTTATTCTGCATTCAATAATACCATGTAGAGTACGTCCCGTTTTTGCATTTTTCAAAAAGTAAAAGGAGTGAACGCTCATGGAATGGATACAGCAGCTTGTGAATGGTATTTCACTAGGTAGTATCTACGCATTAATAGCGTTAGGGTATACGATGGTATACGGGATTATTAAGCTGATTAACTTTGCCCACGGCGATGTTTTCATGATTGGGGCATTTATTGGCTTTTACGCAATTGCTAAATGGGAGCTTGGCTTTTTCCCAGCACTATTATTGGCAATGGCAATCTGTGCAATATTTGGTGTTCTCATTGAACGTATTGCATATAAGCGTTTACGAAATGCAACACGTATTGCTGCATTAATTACTGCAATTGGTGTTTCACTATTAATCGAATATACGACGATTTTCTTCAGGGGTGCGCAACCAGCAGCATATCCTGATGTCATTAAAAATAAATCATTTGATATTTTTGGCGTTCAAATCAGTAGTACATCCATTTTAATTTTATCTGTCGCAGTTGTACTGATGTTTCTTTTACAATTCATCGTGCATAAAACAAAAATCGGAAAGGCGATGCGTGCCGTTTCTCATGATGCGGATGCAGCTCGTTTAATGGGAATTAACGTTGATAATACCATTTCAGCAACATTTGCTATTGGTTCAGCATTAGCAGGAGCTGCTGGCGTTATCTTTGGTGTGTATTATACGAAAATCGATCCTTTGATGGGGGTTATTCCTGGAGTTAAGGCGTTCATCGCAGCCGTTCTTGGTGGTATAGGAATTATTCCTGGTGCTATGGTTGGCGGCATGCTATTAGGTGTAGTGGAGTCATTAGTGAGTGCGCTCGGCTTCTCGTTATGGCGTGATGCGGCAGCATTCGTTATTTTAATTTTAATTTTAATCTTCAGACCATCGGGTATCTTTGGTAAAAATGCCCGTGAGAAAGTGTAGGTGAGCGGTATTATGAAAAAGTCTAAAGTTTTCTGGGGCTATGCCGTATTAGCGCTAGTCATCTATGCAGTTGTACAAATTCTTATTACCTCAGGTGTACTTGATATTTACTATCAAAATATGCTGATAACAATGTGCATTAACATTATGCTTGCGGTCAGCTTGCATATTGTTATTGGAATTACGGGTCAATTTTCGATAGGGCATGCGGGATTCTTAGCAGTTGGGGCATATATCTCTGCTATTATTACAACAAAACTTATGCTACCGTTCCCATTAGCAATCTTCTTAGGGGCACTGGCTGCAGCAGTTGCAGGATTAATTGTAGGTATTCCAACGTTACGATTAAAGGGTGACTATTTAGCAATTGCTACACTTGGCTTTGCAGAAATTATTCGTATTATTTTCTTAAATACGGATTATGTAGGCGGGGCAGCTGGGATGCAGGTTAAATATTTATCCAATTGGACGTATGCATTCGTAGGTGTTTTTCTAACAATTCTAGTAATCTCAAATTTTACGAATTCTCGTCATGGTCGCGCATGTATCTCTATTCGTGAGGATGAAATTGCAGCAGATGCGATGGGTATTAATACTACTTATTATAAAGTAGTAGCTTTCGCTATCGGTTCTTTCTTCGCCGGACTTGCAGGGGCTATTTTTGCACATAATTTTTATATTATTCAGCCAACAACTTTCGGTTTCTTAAAATCATTTGATATTTTAATCTATGTTGTACTTGGTGGATTAGGAAGTCTCTCGGGCTCTGTTATTGCTGCGATCTTCCTAACTATGATTTCTGCGTACCTCGCAAACTTCCCAGAGACACGTATGATTATTTACAGCTTAGTATTAATTGTTGTTATGTTGTACCGTCCAACTGGTTTGATGGGAACAAAGGAAATTACGGATCTATTTAAGTTTGGTAAAAAAGGAGGTACAAAATAATGACTGGAAACCTTCTTATCAATGTTGAAAACATGGGCATTCAATTCGGTGGATTAAAGGCTGTACAGGGCGTTAATATGTACCTGAATCAGGGAGAGTTAGTTGGTCTTATAGGGCCAAATGGTGCCGGGAAAACGACAAGCTTTAATATGCTTACAGGTGTTTATACTCCTACTGAGGGTACCATTACATTTGATGGTATAAAGATAAATGGACTTGCCCCATATCAAGTCACACAAAAGGGCATTAGCCGTACATTCCAAAATATCCGTTTATTTAAAGAGCTATCTGTTCTAGATAATGTAAAGGTGGCAAATCATTCGCTTGCTAAGCATACAATGTGGTCCTCCATTTTTCGTTTGCCGAATCACTTTAAAGGTGAGGCAGAAATGGAGCTTCAATCCATTGAGTTCTTAAAAATCTTTGGACTAGATGTTTATAAAGATGAACTGTCAAAAAACTTACCATACGGAATGCAACGTCGATTAGAGATTGCTCGTGCCCTTGCAGCAAAGCCTAAGCTGTTATTACTAGATGAGCCAGCAGCAGGGATGAACCCACAGGAAACGCATGATTTAATGGAGTTAATAGCATTTATTCGGAAAGAATTTGGCTTGACTATTCTTCTTATTGAGCATGATATGAGCTTAGTTATGGGTATTTGCGAACGTATCTACGTACTGGATCATGGTCAACTAATCGCTGATGGGACACCAGAAGAAATACGCAACAATCCAAAGGTAATTGAAGCTTACCTTGGTGAGGAGGTTATCAGCTAATGCTAAAAGTACAAAATATAGATGTATTTTACGGAAATATACAAGCATTAAAGGACCTCTCTTTAGAAGTAAACGAGGGTGAGATTGTTACATTAATCGGTGCGAACGGTGCTGGTAAAAGTACATTATTAAAAACATTGTCTGGCTTACTAAAACCTAAGGGAGGCATTATTGAATATGAGGGCTTCTCTATCGCAGGGAAGGCAGCTCAGTCAATTGTGAAATCTGGTATTTCGCATGTTCCTGAGGGACGTCGTGTCTTTGCCAATATGTCAGTAGAAGAAAACTTGGAGCTTGGGGCTTATCTTCGTAATGATAAAGCAGGCATAAAAAAAGATATGGACCATGTCTTTGAGCTATTCCCACGTTTACTAGAGCGTCGTAAACAACAATCAGGGACACTATCTGGCGGTGAGCAACAAATGCTTGCAATGGGGCGTGCATTAATGGCTAAACCCAAGCTGTTATTAATGGATGAACCTTCAATGGGGCTTGCGCCGCTTATGGTAAAAAATATTTTTAATATTATTGAGCAGGTCAATAAAGAGGGTACAACAGTATTGCTTGTTGAGCAAAATGCCAATATGGCTCTGTCAGTAGCTAATCGTGCATACGTATTGGAAACAGGGCGTATTGTTCTTTCTGGTACAGCAAAAGAGCTACAAGAAAGTGAACAAGTAAAGGCAGCTTATTTAGGCGGCTTATAAGAGGAAGAAGGCATCTCCATGTAGAGGTGCCTTTTTGCGTGTGTGAAACCGAAGAAGTGATGGATAGAAACTCAAAAGTAAAGGATAGAAACGTAAATGTGACGGATAGCTAGCGGTAGCAATCTTCCTTTATAATTTGGTAAGGTGAATGAAAGGAGTGAGGTTATGAAGTATTCAGCACAATATTTTATAGAAAAGTTAAATTTGGCGGAGCATCCGGAGGGAGGATATTATAGATCTTCATTTCGAGCTTCTGAGGATATAGTGGTTAGAGAAGTGGAACGACCAATTTATACTAGTATTTATTTCTTACTACGTTCGCAGGATATCTCGCATTTGCATCGTTTGAAATCAGATGAGCTTTGGTATTATCATGCAGGAAGTCCTCTGACAGTACATATGATTTTTCCAGATGGTACATATGAGGCACGCAAATTGGGCTTAAATGTTGAAGCAGGGGAAGTACCGCAAATAGTTGTGCCGAAAAATACTATTTTTGGCTCATCTGTAGAGGAAGCGGATGCATTTAGTTTAGTTGGCTGTATGGTGGCACCAGGCTTTGATTTTGAGGACTTTGAATTATTTACACAAGAGGAGCTTTTAGCTGATTATCCTCAGCATGAGAGCGTTATTCGAAAAATGGCTTATCAATCGATTCGATAAAAAGTAGCCGTCTCAGCTAATTGTGAGACGGCATATACGGTTTACCACAAAATTTTTTCAGGGTAATTGGTCATTATTTCGATATCATGCAATGCTTTTTTTGTAGAAATGGCAGCTTCCATTAGTTGAGATTTAAGTGATACATATTCATCATCCTCTAACATTATGCGCAGAGCAAATGCTGCTAAATGAGCTTTACGTTCCTCCCAGCTTAATTGAATATACTCAAGATTTAGTACATCAATATACTGAGTAACATAGCGAAAAGTTAAGGGATTTTTCGTATGTAGCATCCTTAAAAATACTAAATATTCTTCCTCATTTAGTTCTTGTTCAAGACAATCAGCAACCGCCGCTTGGAATTTGCGTATGGAAGCAACATTTATATTCCAATCAGAAGAATCTATTAACTCTTTGTGCAGTTGAATAAAGTCGTTTAATGCAATGGCCATAAAAATAAGCTCAGGCCAAAGTACCTCCGTTGAGAAATAGGCGTTTTTATTTGGGAAAATTAATTCATGCTGTGTCAGTACACTTTTATTAAGCCCATTACTAACAAATTCCAGTTGGCGCTCTCCCTTAGCGGCTTGGCGTAAATTGTAGCAAACATTCAAGATACGAAGACGTGAACCTTGATAATCATAATATTTGTTTTCATCCCCTGTTATTTTGTGAATAGCATTTATAAGCTCATCTAAATCCCAAAAGTCACCGCTAATACGTGCTCCTGTTAACAATTCAGTACTCTGTATTGAAAGCATAATTCTCTCCCCTTACAATGCTTTATTTAGGTGTATATTGAAGTAGTTTGAATAGTTCTGCTCGTTCCTTGTCCGTTAAATCGCGCCATTGTCCAACCTTTAAATTACCAAGTTTAATATTCATGATACGAATTCGTTGTAGACGCTTAACGGAATAACCGAGAGCTGAACACATACGGCGTATTTGACGATTTAGACCTTGTTCTAAGATAATTTTAAAGACTTTATCTGATATTTTTTCTACATGGCATGGCAAGGTTGTGGTATCTAAAATATCTACACCTGTTCCCATTTTCTTGATAAATTGCTCCGTAATTGGTTGATCAACTTGCACAATATACTCTTTTTCATGATGGTTTTCTGCGCGGAGAATTTTGTTTACTATATCTCCGTCATTCGTTAATAATAATAGTCCCTCTGATTCCTTATCCAGACGTCCAATATGGAAAATTCGTAGAGGGTGATTAACAAAATCAACGACATTCCCTTTTATATGACGTTCAGTTGTACTAGTGATTCCAACTGGTTTGTTTAAGGCAATATATACGAGCTGTTCTTCTTTTTTTACCTCTTTTCCATCAACACAAACAATATCACCAGCTTCGACTTTACTGCCTACGGTAGCTACCTCTCCATTAATGGTTACTTTACCTTCCTCAATCCACTTATCAGCACCACGACGAGAGACGATGCCAGTTTCACTTAAATATTTATTAATGCGCATATTGTTCTCCTATACATTTATATAATTTAAGTATACATTATCGCTGGTGACACCGTGAATGCTAGAAGCTTTTCTAGTAAAAATAAATTACTCAAAAAATTTTTAAAAAAGTTGAAATTATTTTTCGTTTCTGACAATATATTGAGTAAGAGGGTTTCTATGAAAATATTGTTATTTCGATATATAATAATAGTTTTTGTAGATATTTTCTCATTATTTTGTGTAAAGGGGAGAAGTAAAATGGTTTATGCATTTCCAAACACTGAAGGATCGGTAGTTCAATTCAAAGAGAAATATGATAATTATATTGGTGGAGAATGGACACCCCCTGTGAAAGGTCAATACTTTGATAATATCACTCCTGTTACTGGACAAGTTTTTACACAAGCAGCGCGTTCCACAGCTGAGGACATCGAACTTGCACTTGATGCAGCACATGCCGCAAAAGATACGTGGGGTAAAACATCCGCAACAGAGCGTGCAAACATTTTACTTAAAATTGCGGACCGCATGGAGCAAAATCTAGAAAAGCTAGCCGTTGCCGAAACATGGGATAATGGGAAAGCAGTACGTGAGACATTAAATGCAGATATCCCTCTAGCAATTGATCATTTCCGCTATTTTGCGGGTGCTTTGCGTGCACAAGAAGGTGCAGTAAGCCAAATCGATAATGATACAGTTGCTTATCACTTCCATGAGCCAATTGGAGTAGTTGGGCAAATTATTCCTTGGAATTTCCCGCTATTAATGGCTGTTTGGAAGTTAGCACCTGCACTTGCAGCTGGAAACTGTGTAGTGTTAAAACCTGCAGAGCAAACACCAATTTCGATTATGGTGCTTCTTGAATTGATAGAAGATTTATTGCCATCAGGTGTCCTTAATGTTGTGAATGGCTTTGGTCTAGAGGCAGGAAAGCCACTAGCATCTAATCCACGCATTGGTAAAATTGCCTTTACGGGTGAAACAACGACAGGTCGCCTAATTATGCAATATGCTTCACAAAACCTTATTCCAGTTACATTAGAATTAGGCGGTAAGTCACCAAATATTTTCTTTGAGGATATTATGGATGAAGATGATGCCTTTTTAGATAAAGCAGTAGAGGGCTTTGTGCTATTCGCACTTAACCAAGGGGAAGTATGTACTTGTCCTTCTCGTGCATTAATTCAGGAATCTATTTACGATAAATTTATGGAGCGTGTATTACAGCGTGTAGAAGCAATTAAAGTCGGAAATCCACTTGATCCAAACACAATGATGGGTGCTCAGGCTTCAAGTGAGCAAATGGAAAAAATCCTTTCCTACTTAGATATTGGTAAGCAAGAAGGCGCTGAATGTCTAATTGGAGGAGAGAAAAACAATGTAGGTTCAGGCTTTGAAAATGGCTACTACATTAAACCAACTGTCTTCAAAGGGAATAATAAAATGCGTATTTTCCAAGAAGAAATTTTTGGTCCAGTTGTTGCTGTCACAACGTTTAAAACAAAAGAGGAAGCATTAGAAATTGCGAATGACACATTATATGGTTTAGGTGCAGGTGTATGGACACGTGATATGAATACAGCATACCGCTTTGGTCGAGGTATTCAAGCAGGACGTGTTTGGACAAACTGTTACCATGCTTATCCTGCACATGCGGCATTCGGTGGCTACAAAATGTCAGGAATTGGTCGTGAAAATCATAAGATGATGTTATCTCATTACCAACAAACGAAGAATTTATTAGTTAGCTACAGTGAAAACAAACTAGGTTTCTTCTAATCCGTAGGGAGGTGCATGAGCGTGATCGAGCGTGTTTTAGCAACAGAAGAAGCGCTGGCACTAATCGAATTATTGCAAGAAAAGCATGGGCCTGTTATTTTTCATCAATCCGGTGGGTGCTGTGACGGATCTTCACCGATGTGTTACCCAAATGGCGACCTTATATTAGGTGATCAGGATATTTGCCTTGGGGAGATTGGTGGTGCACCCTTTTATATGCATAAAAATCAATATGATTATTGGAAGCATACACAAATAATTTTAGATGTGGTTGATGGTCGAGGCGGTATGTTTTCATTAGAAGGTGTAGAGGGAAAGCGATTTTTAACAAGATCAAGAGCCTTTTCCGCTGATGAATTAAAGGAACTGGGATTAATTTAAATCTTTTTTGTACTAAGAATCGCTCCATGCAATGGATAAGCATATAAACGTTGAAAGACGTAAAATCATGTATAAACAGCGGCAAAAGTAGGTGCCGCTGTTTTTTTCTATGTTAATTTTTCTGAAAAAGTGTATGTAGGGCTATATTTCTTGGAGAGTTACGTAACAGTAAAAATTGCTGTATTCGATCTTGTAGGGTTACTGTGAATAAAGATTTTCTACTGGTTATCTTATTCAATATAATTACCTCCATTCTTTATTTGTTATTTCCATTAAACCATATAAAATCGGGTAACATACATTAAATTAAGCTTACTTTTTATGTTAATTGTTACAAATCGGAGATATTTTAAGAATGTAGAAGATACGTGGAGTTTGTCGAAAAATCAGAGGATAAACAGTACATGACCTCATATTGACCTAGGTACTTGTGAAAGCACCTAGTAAAACAAATTCTGTATTGATATAGGCTGAATCCTTTCAATTGGATATTACGTATATAATGGAAAAAAGGAGTGTGCTGAATATGGATTATGTTATGATAGAAAATCAATTTACTCAAACAGTGGAAACGGTTTCGAAGGCTGCGGGCTGGACAGTTGATCGTAAAATTATCTTAGCAATCGCGAGCAAATATGTGGCGTCAGGGAAGAGCTTTGATTCCGTAAAATATAAAGAAGTATTACAAGAAATGAAGAAGCAATCATCATGGATGTCCCCTTTAAGAACAACGGTAGGGTATAGTATTGCTGCAAATTTGATGGAGTACGATGATATAGAGCATGCCGTGAAAAATTTGCTAACAAACGTCACTATAATGAAGGAAGTCAAATTTAGGAGTGGTAATTTTACCTTTATAGGAGCTCAGTTTTTAACTGAAGAGGAAAGTGAAAAACATGCACATGCACAGTCAGCACGAGCTTTATTTGAAGAAATTCGCAAGCATCATCGATTTTTAACATCCTATGAGGATATCCCGTATACTGTACTATTAAGTAGTTCAATGGATGATGTTGAAGTAAGAGCAGAAACGATGAACCGTTACTATAAAGAATTACGTACGTACAATTTTAATGCTGGCAATGAACTACAATGGTTATCACAGGTACTGACTTTCTTATCTCCTCAATACGATAATAAACTGGTGCCAAGCGTCGTTATGATTCGCGATACATTAAAAAAACAGGATGTTAAAGTTAAGACGATGTATTACCCATTGCTTGGTTTTTTAGCCATTCTTGAGGTAAATAATGTTCACCTCCAACAAATTATAGATTTATATCATGAATTAAAGGGTATGAAACTTTTGAAATGGCATCGTGAATTTGTATTATTTATGGCTATACAATTCGCTATTTATGATATAGCAAAGGTGCAACAGTCTTTATCCATGACGATCATGTCATCCATTGAATTATTAATTCAAGCACAACAGGCAGCAATGTTAGCAGCAGTTACTGCAGCTACTGTAGCATCTAGTTCAAGTTCTTCGTGATAAAATAAAGAAGAGTATGATTTTATGGAGGTGCAATTGAAGGATGAAGGAAACAAAACTTTGGATCAATGGTCAGTGGCAGGATGCACAGGAAACATATGAGCTTAGTTCCCCATTTAGCGGTGAGATTATTGCAAAGATTGCTAAGGCGTCAATTGCAGATGTTGAACGGGCAATAGAAGGTGCACAGGAGACATTCCAAACATTTAAAAAGACAACAGCTTACGAACGAGCGGAAATATTATATAAAGTTGTCCATATCATGCGACAGCGCAAGGAAGAATTTGCTGAAATCTTAGCCTTAGAGGCAGGTAAACCCATATCAGCAGGCTTGATGGAAATAGAACGCACAATAGCAACCTATCAATTTGCTGCTGAGGGGGCAAAGCAGGCTAAGGGTGAAACAGTCCCAATGGATGCTGCGCCTGGAGCAGGTGATCGTATTGGCTGGACAAAACGAGAACCAATCGGGGTTATATCCGCCATTACGCCATTTAATTTCCCGTTTAATTTAGTGGCACATAAACTAGGACCTGCCTTTGCAGTAGGAAATACAGTTGTCTTAAAGCCAGCAACACAAACACCATTAAGTGCAATCGTAATGGCAGAAATATTTAAAGAGGCAGGGCTACCTGATGGAGCCCTTCAAATATTGACAGGCAGTGGCGGAGAGCTCAGTGACACGCTCGTTTCTCATCCGCTTGTGAAAAAGGTGACATTCACAGGAAGCGGTAAGGTTGGCTTGGGTATTAAAGAGAAGGTTGGTTTGCGGAAAGTAACGTTAGAGCTTGGTTCTAATGCTGCGGTTATTGTCGAGCCTTCGACACCAATTGATAAAATTATAGCCCGTTGTGTTGGAGGAGCCTTTAATTTTGCTGGACAAGTTTGCATTTCGTTACAACGAATTTATGTGCATTCCTCCATCATTGATGATTTTACAAAGGCATTTGTAGCAGAAACGAAAAAATTAGTGGTAGGGGATCCGTTAGACAGAAATACGGATGTGAGTGCAATGATTCATCCAAATGAGGTTGAACGTATTCGTCAATGGATTGAGGAAGCCAAGGAACAGGGGGCGGTAGTCGCAACAGGGGGAACATTCACAGAAAGAACATTAATGCCGACTGTTATGACAAACGTTACTGCTGATATGAAAATTGTTTGTCAGGAAACTTTCGCACCAATCGTCTCAATTGTTTCATATGAAACATTAAACGACGCTATTCGACTAGTAAATGAGTCGGAACTTGGCTTAAATGCGGGAATATACACAAATGTATTGTCAGATGCACTCTATGCGGCAGATGAGTTACAGGCAGGAGCCGTTATTATTAATGATATTCCGACATTTAGAGTGGATAATATGCCATATGGCGGCGTAAAAATGAGTGGCTATGGTCGAGAAGGAATTAAGTGGGCAATAGAAGAAATGACAGATATGAAATTTATCACGATGAAAAAATCATTCTAATTTGCATGAAGTCCCCTAATCGTTTATTTTCAAAGGTTTTTGGGGACTTCGAAAATTTGAGGCGACCAAAAAGCGACCAAATTATAATATTTTATTAAATAAATCAATGGCATCTTTTTTGTCCTCTTTGGTTAAGTGACTATATGTGTTCATTGTCATACTTACATCGCTGTGTCCTAATTGTTCTTGGATGATTTTAAAGTTAGCATCATTACTTAGTAGATAAGATGCAAAAGAATGTCTTAATGCATGAAAGTTAATTTCGGGTAAACCTAGTTTTTTTGAGTGGCGTCTCCAAGTTAAAGATAATACAGAAGGTACAATTGGATAGCCTAAACGATTTCGCGAAGTGATTAAAAAATCAATGTCGTTGCCGTCATCATCTTTCATAGGCTTCCATGCATCTCCTGACTTTATTTTCATTTTCTTTTGTGCCAGTACTTGTTCTTTAATTTCATCCATAAACTTTTCAGGGACATTTACAATACGTGATTTTTTATTTTTAGGTGGACCTAATACTAATTTTGATTTTTTTTCTGTATCATATTTAAGTGCTTGATCAATTAATATTGTGTTGTTTACGAAATTAATCTTTTCTAAACTTATAGCTACTATCTCAGACTCTCTCAATCCTACCAAACATGCTAATTTATAAATTACTCTGTATTTGAAGTCTAGGCTCTCTATGGCATCTAGCATTTGTACTAATTGATTAGCATCATAAAAATGCAAATCTTTTTTACGAGATTCCACCCGAGGGGCTTTTATGCCACTCATAGGATTATCGATAAGGATCTCCCATTCTACAGCCTTAGCAAATATACTTTTTAATACGCCGTATTTATTACTTAAATTTTTACGTCCTTCTTTTTTTCCTCGGAAAAATACTCTACAATATGAATTTTTTTAATTTTTTTCATCTTCATGTTATCGAAATTATTAAATGTTTCAGTGTTTAAAGTTCTTACATAATGTGATTTAGTAGCAGGGGATAGATCAAGTCTCACATAATTGTCTAACCAACGATTGCAAAATTCTTTGAATGTAATAGATTCTGTGTCCTGTAAGATTTCCATTTTAGATACTTCAATTTCAAACTCAGTAATCGCTTTTTTGATAGCACGTTCAGAAAGACTGTTTAATGTTACTGATTTGTATTTTCTCGTTTACCAGTTTCCTCATCGTATCCTAGTTCAACAGTTATATACAGGAAGAAGACATTGTTCCAGTTCCTCCTAGTTTAGGGTTGAAGATTATAGACGAACTAATGACAGTCACTAATGAGGATATTGCAAATCTCTTTATAAATTTATTAGTAAATGCGTCAATAGATTCTAATATAAAATATGCACATCCTGGATTTGTTCAAGTGATAAAGAATCTTAGCTCAGATGAAGCTAAAATTATCTATGATATTTGTGTAAAAGGAAAGAAAGTATTTTTTGGGTATTTAGCTAAAATGAATGATGGTCCAATTCCGATAACTTCAAGAGTAAATAATTTAAATACTCTGATTGAAATAGATTTTCCGGAAAATGATATGTTCTATATGGATAATTTAGTTCAACTAGGAATTTTAGAAATCAATAAATTTTTCAACACGAATGATAGAGAAGAGTATGAATTAATGAGATCGAAAGTAAAAGAAATAGAAAAGGAACTTAATCAATTAATTGAAAAAAGAAAGAGTGAAGGGAAGGATGCTTATATTCGAACAGATTTTATAAAAGGACATTATGTATTGACAAATTACGGTAATCAGTTTATAAAGAGTATTTCTTCAACTAGTAATTTAAACGAGTAACTTTTTTGAAAATTTTACATTAACTTAGATGGCAATAAATAGACATTATCAAAACACTTACTTCGGTAGGTGTTTTTGTTTATCAGATAATATTTTGAAATTACTAATTTGCCAGCCTCATTTTATACAAGCATTCCTTCGAAAGCGCTATTTACTTTATTTTGAATCCTTTTTAGGTAAATTATCGTATTAAGAGTAAAAAATAGTTAGGAGGTTATAGTATGGAAGATAAAATAAAAATTGCTGAAGGAATATCAGTTGCTTTGGCTTTCTTCATTTGTTCAATATTATTGTATTTGAATCCAACATTTTTAGGTAATGAGTTTATTACCAGCCTTATTGGTGCTGTGCTAGGATTCATTGGAATCGTAGGTTTTTTATTAAAAATTTGAAAGGTTTTTAAGGAATCATTAAAGTCAGCGATAATAGATGTGGGAGTAGCATTTTTTTTCGGAATCATTGTAGTATTATTACATTATTTCTTCTCAAATATTTTTGTTAATTGGGTAATAATTATATTATTATTGATAGTTATATATGGTTTTTTTAGAGGGGTATTTAAAATTGTTCTTCTATCTAATTTTAACGGGAAAAATATATTATTAAAGATTCCACTTTTACTTCTTAACTTATCAGTTTTTACAGTATCTATACTTCAAATTCTTAAAATGTTCAAGATACTTTAGTAATCCAGCACCCTTTTAAGGGGTGCTTTTAATTATGCCTTGAGAGGTCTGGTACATGATGAACCAGAGCTATAAATATAAATGGTTGAGGACAATAACTTCCACAAGATAATACATAACAGGTTGCAAGCACATTAAGAGCCGTATTTTTGGGGGCGTATAGTAAGGCTGTAAAGCGTTCAAATAAGAATCCTAGTAAATCATCACGTATAGAAGAAACACCGTATAAAAAACGTCCAGTACCTTTCTATAATTGGTTAGAGGAACGTGATGGTCATACACGATCAATAGTGCATGGTGAACTATCGTTAGATAATTGGCTGGAATGATGAAAGGGGAAACAGAAGATGACTCATTTTGAATTTATGGAGCAGCAAGGGCAATTATCGATCTTTGATTTAGTGGATCAATACAAAGAAATGGAATTTAAAAAAGCATCCACAAATGTTAGTAAACCTGTTGATAAAAAGACTGTGGTTGTGCCTCGTAAGGTTGGGCATATCGTGTGTAGGTAAATAAAAAATAGACCGCCATATTTTGGCAGTCACATGGTAACAAATGTTTTAAATCTGTCAATACAGTACTATTCAATTTACATTATGAAAGGGGAATTTTATCTTGTATATTTTATTGTGAGTGAAGAAAAATCTCTTCTAGGTATTATACTTAATGTATTAGGACCATCTGCATACATATGTGCCCATCCCATTCCTTTTCCTGCATAAGCCTGTTCCTTAACAATATCAAAGTTTGATGCACCTCCAGCAAATTGCATTAAAACTGCTGGTGCTATTGCGACTGGATTTAAAGTTAAGAATCCGGAAATAAGAAAATTCCATCCTAATATATTTGATTGTTGGTCTACATAGTCCACATAATCTCTTAATTGTTTATTTGTTAGGTAACCTTGTTCTTTTATGTAATATCCAGTTTGTATAGTCATAGTAGCGCGTGATTGCACACTAAAATTTTGTAAATTATTATCATGAATATACGTTTCTAACGGCAAGTAAGTTGAATTTTCTTCTTGAGAGAAGTTTTCAGTTAATGGTATCGCATTCATTAAATCATCATTATTCTCTGCAGCCTGTGCTGTAAATGTTGAAGTGAATGGACTTAAAGAAAGTACTAGTGCAGAAGATAGAAAAAATGGTTTTTTTAACATATAAATTACTCCTTTTGTTAATATAGTATTATACTGGTTAAGTACAAGTCATATATTACCATAATGTATAAAATTTGTAAAATAATTCGATGCTCAATCAAAAACAGGGGGAGGTTATTGTGAATTGAAAAAATTTATTATTACTAATTTTTTATTTTTATTTTTAATTGGATCTGTAATTAGTTATTATGGGATTTATGTTTCTAGAGACGATTGGAGCTTCCATATTAGCTCAATAGGTGGGGCATTAATGGGATATAGTATATATGTAAGTTTAAAATTATATTTTCACGTTTATAAAAGAAATACAAAAGAGAGTATTAAAAATTAATGATCTTCAATGAAACATGTACTTAACAACAATTAAGACCACTCCAGTGAAGGGTGGTCTTAAAGTTTGTTTCAATAGAAAAAATAGGCGACTTTGGGCGACCAAAAAGCGACCAAGCACTCGGATAAATACAGATTTCTTTGGTTTTAGGTGTAGCCCATTGGAATGTCTGTGGACAAAAACGGGCTACAACACACACTTTTGGATTTACAAGGATTCGTTTAGATTCGTAATTCGAAAATCATTCTAATTTGCATCAACTTCTTTTCTGCGTTACGATGACGAAAGAACATTCATGAAGGGAAGTTGCAAGAATTATGACAAACAACGCTGTACCGATGAGTCAGTCACGTACTGTTCAAACGCGTCTCGTGTTACCGCCAGATACCAATAACCACAATTCCATTTTTGGTGGAAGAGTGTTAGCTTATATTGATGAAATTGCTGCTGTTACAGCAATGAAGCATGCTAAAGGGCATGTTGTGACAGCCTCTATTGATTCCGTTGATTTTTTATCAGCAGCCCATGTAGGAGATATTTTAGAAATTGAAAGTATTGTTTCATCAACAGGACGTTCTTCAATGGAGGTCTATGTTCGAGTTATTTCTAGAAACATTGAAACTGGTGAGGAAAAATTAACGACAGAATCATTTGTAACGATGGTTGCAGTAGATGATGATGGGAAGCCGAAGCCTGTTCCTGCAATCTACCCTGAGACAGATGAAGAGAAACGTCTTTTTGAAACGGGACCGGTGCGACGAGAGCATCGCAAACAAAAACGTTCATTACCGCATTAAAGAAAAGGGAGATTGACAACCTAGTCAATTTCCCTTTTTACGTATTCACATATTTAATTCATTCACCACATTGATGAGGGAGTCAGATGAAGAAGAAACAAGTGTGGCACCTTGAGATAGCTCAGTAATTAAATTAGAAATGGCAGAAATATCTCTCGATGTATTGACATACTGCTGCTGAATACCAGATACAGCTTCAGCAATATCATTAAATGATTTGGATAGGCTATTTTGTGTATCTACACTATGTTGAATTTTTTGATCCACATTAATAACAGAATTCGACATGGTTGTAATATTACCTTCTGTTTCTTTAATGAGATGGGAAACATTTTGTACGGCATTTTTTGTCTCTTCAGCAAGCTTTCGAACTTCCTCTGCCACAACAGCAAAGCCTTTACCGTGCTCCCCAGCGCGAGCTGCCTCAATAGATGCATTTAATGCTAATAGATTTGTTTGATCGGCAATACCTGTTACCAGTCCAACAATTTCTGAAATCTTTTGAGAGGAGGTGCGTAACTGATTCATTGTGACCTCAAGGCCATTCACACTTTGTAAAATAATCTGTATTAAATCGTTTTGCTCTTGTAATTGCTGTTGACCGCGTTTAGATTTTTCCTTTGTATCAGCAACGAAGCTTAAACCTTGCTTAGTAGCTACTGCAATATCATCCGTTTGAGAGGAGATAACTAATAGGGAAGCGGCTGTTTCTTCACTAATAGCGTTCAGCTCCTCAGCAGTGCTTTGAATAGTTGTCACAAGTGCGTGCTTTGTTTCATCTGCTGCCGTGCGAATACGTTCTTCCTCTTTTTCGTAGGCTTCAATGACAAGCTGTTGCTCAAAGTTAATAATTTTACAGAAGGCATTGATGGCAAGAATCGCATCATGCTTAGAAATATCCAATTTGTTAGCAAAGCTTGTAAATGTTGAAGTTAAAGACTGGAATGAGGCGATATACCAATTTGATTGAAGGCCGATTCGAACGTGAGTTTCTGCAATTGCCTTTCGTTCGTCAATATATGAGTCGTCGATACGGCTTTCGAAAATATCACTAAGATGCTTATGTAAAGTAACCTTTAAACGATCAATCTGTGAAGTTCTATTAATAATATCTAATAAATCTTGGCTTAAACTAATGGCTGCATAGAATTGATTGACCATTTCAGGGATTAGATCCTTTGCTAAAGGCTGCATCTGTTTAATAATTGCTAAGTCTTCAATTGTTAAATTTAAAAGTTGTAATTGTTTTTGAAGTTGTGGATGGTTAGAGACATCCAACTGTACATTTTTTTTATAATTTTCAGGTGCTAATGTAATTGAGTAGCTAGAATCGTTCTTTTTTGTAAACCAACTCATTGTTGTTTGCTCCATTCTTTATAAATCCATTTTATGTATATAAATTTAAAGTAAACTTAAACTGTTTGCCCCTCATTGGAATTGTTACGTTTGTAAATTGGCGAAATATATGGTATTTAATTTATTCTACTATTTTTTGTAGTATATTTGGTTAAAATTTTCGTTTATTTCTATTATTTTTTAAGTCTTGTAAATGGCTGTTGTTTAAATGTCATGAAATAAACGATTGAAAGAGCGCTGGGTGGTTTGTATTTAATATTGGAAACCTGTAAAATACGAACTGTTTAGCAGTTATAATTGTGCGTAAAAAAAGAGTGAGGAGGTATTAATTAAATGGAGAAGAAACGTTTCAAATTTGTCATACCTGTGATGGTAATTGTCGCAATCGGTTCGGTTTATATGCTGCGTAACTATTATGCTGAAGTGCCAGACATAGAACGGTTGTTAATTACCATTTGTGCAAC
The DNA here is from genome assembly GCF_058788755.1 of Lysinibacillus sp. FW301-JW8. Taxonomy (NCBI): domain Bacteria; kingdom Bacillati; phylum Bacillota; class Bacilli; order Caryophanales; family Bacillaceae; genus Lysinibacillus; species Lysinibacillus sp. FW301-JW8. The sequence continues at coordinate 44,315 of NZ_JBYTBB010000020.1, read as the reverse complement.
ATTAGTCTCTGGTGTACTTGCATACTTTTTATTCCCGCAGCAAGGGGAAAACAAAATTGATGATCGTGGGCCCTATTAATGTAGAACAGGCATCCTAGATAAATTTCTAAGATGCCTGTTCTATATTCATTAAGGTTTAAATAACTTAAACCAGCCTTTCCATTTAAAGACTGCCAGCATAAAGATAACAATAAGAATCATGATGCCTAAGACGATAAAGTAGCTGTATTTGCCATGTAACTCAGGCATATTGTCAAAGTTCATCCCATACACACCAGCAATAAAGGTTAATGGAATAAAGATAGTTGACACGATTGTTAAGGTCATCATAATGCCATTCATACGACTAGAGCTCATTGCCATATAGCTATCACGCATATCAGCTGTTAGCTCACGGTTAGATTCAACCATTTCTGTCAGCTTTAGCAAATGATCGTAAATATCTCCGAAATAAGCTCGTTCAGATTTTTTTAGTGAGAATCGATAGGAATTAAGAATACGGTATAATAGGTCACGCATTGGTAGGATGGTGCGCCGTAAATCGAGCAAATCACTACGGAATTCGAATACGATTTTCATGGCATTTAAATTACTTTGATAGTTTAATTCATCTTCTAGAGCGTTTAAATGATCCTCAATTTTATAGGCAAGCGGAAAATAATTATCAACGATTTTATCAATTACCTGATAGGTTAAATACACTGTACCTCGTTCCCAATTTTTCGGTTGTTTTTCTAGCATATTTTGTACTCTATCGATTTCGGGAGCAGTATTTTTATGGAAGGTTACAATAAATTTATTTGAAACAAAAATATTAACTTCCTCTGCTGCTAATTCTTCATTCACTCTATGAATAACAAAGAAATGGAAATCATCATAAAAATCGAGCTTTGGTCGCTGTAAACGCATTAAGCAGTCTTCTATAGCAAGTGGATGGAAATGGAAAAATGTATCCAATAGGAGCTCTTCTTCAGTAGTGGGGCAATCAAAATCGACCCAATACCATTCAAAATGATTATTGTGTATATCCTCGATAGGAAAATCCTTTAAAAGTTGTTGATCTTTTGTAATTCCGATTGTGCGTATCACAGCATTCACCTCAATTCTGTTGATTATAACTTTGTAGGAGTAGTCGTCTTCATAGAGTAATACATTTATTTTTAGACTCCCTTATAGCATATCCAACCACCAAATAAAGTAGTGGCAAAAAATCTGGATGGCTTTGTAAATCCTGCCTCTTGAAGTAATGTTAAAATATCCTCCTCAGGCATAAAAGAAAGAGAGCGTATGGATTTTTCCATATCAGCTACCTCTGAGGAAGTTAGCTTTGTATGTTGCAGCCAATAGGCCCGCCATAAATCAAATTGTAGCTCGGTTTCTAAAGAGCCGGGCTGCCCATATTTTGAAACAAGAACAAATGGTGCACCAGGCTTTAAATTATTTGCTATTTCTTTTAATGTTGCAAGCTTTTCTTGAGTCCCATTGATAAAATGTAGCACTAAAATACAGCTAGCCGCATTAAACTCCCCAGAGGGTAACTTCGTATCCAGTATAGTTCCATGGTATAAAGAAATTTGATTAGGTAAAGATTTTAAACGCTCCTCCGCTATATGTAGCATAGCCTCAGAAGGATCGATGCCAACAAATGACCAAGCTGGCTTATGCTCTGCAAGCTGTAAAATTTCATTGCCGCTTCCAGAGCCAACTACTAAGAGTTTAGCTTTCTCAGGTAGTGTGGAATGATAAAAGGTTTGTGTTAAACGTAGCATGGCATCGTAACTAGGTAATGTTCGACGAATACCTTTTTCGTATTCGTTTGCAAGTGTGTTATTAAATTCCATTGTGTCTCACATGCCTTTCCCAAAAATTTTTAAAAAAATACAACATACAATGAAACTATTAAGGGTATAGTTCCGTAAATAGTAGTACATAAAACAAAAGAAAATTTAAAAAAGAAGGGTTGATATAAATGGAAGCTAAATGGTCTAAGGTAATCATACACGCAAGTGCATTTTTTGCGCCATGGTTCGTACCAATTTTATTTTTCTTAATTAGTTCTGATAAAGAGGTAAAGGCTATTTCCATTCAAGCATTACTGTTCCAGATTGTTATGGGTGTTTTAATTGCAATTTCTGTGGCACTCAGTTTTGTACTAGTTGGTTTACCGTTTTTAATCATTTTCGGTATTATGGTGTTTGTCGTACCGATTATTGGTATTGTAAAGGCTATATCTGATGAACCATGGCGTTACCCAATTGTTGGCCGCTGGGTATAATTTTTATCTTCATTCAGCAAATGTTTTTTGTATCGAAAGCATATCGGCAGATGTTTTATGCGCATAAGCGCAGCGGCAGATACAGAAGACTCCCACCTCTACAGGTGGAGATGAGTGCGGTTTTGGTTCCTTTTCAGTTGGGTGACCAAACACCTACTGAAATAGAGGAACTCAGGCTAAGATCTTCACATCCTTTGAAAATCCGGACGCAAGTATATGCTAATTGCATGTGCTTGCGTTTTTTTCATCACTAAAAAGGGTACATTAGACTTATGACTCAAAGATATCTAGCATGAATGGTGATTTTTCAAGCGTTTGAATGAAAAGATGACTGCTTTTAATTTTTCTATAGGCGAAATCATTGCAATTATTTTCAAGCGTTTTGTATAATATACTCAAAGAAAGTCAAAGATAGTCAAAGTCAGTGAAGTAAGCGAGGTGTATTCCTATTGCGTAATATATCAGACATCATAGAAGGCTACTTGAAGCAAGTACTTGAATTAGGTGGAGAAGGGCATATTGAAATTAAGCGCAGTGAAATTGCTGATAAATTTCAATGTGTGCCCTCGCAAATAAATTATGTGATCAATACTAGATTTACTGCCGAACGAGGTTATCTTGTTGAAAGCAAACGTGGTGGTGGTGGATACATACGAATTTTACGTGTCCGCGCGAATTCACAAATTGATTTGATTGACGATGTCCTCAGGCAGATAGAGGGAGGGGCATCGCAAACAATGGCAGAAGATTTAGTTTATCGGCTTATTGATGAGCAGGTAATTTCAAAGCGAGAAGCGAAATTAATGTTAGCAGCCATTGATCGCTCCACTTTGGATTTGCCACTCCCATTACGGGATACCATTCGAGCAAGAATATTACGAGCAATGCTAACAACAATCAAATATGAACAGCAAAAATAGAGAGGTGATGGAAATGATTTGCGAACATTGCAAGCAGCGTAATGCGACGGTAACTGTAACACAAGTTCAAAATGGACAAAAGGTAGAGCACCATTACTGTGACGTCTGCGCCTCGCAGTTCCATCCATTTCATGCAGAATTTAAACAAGAGCCTGTATCTATTCAACAGCTATTATCTAATTGGTTTGGCTCACCGACATGGCAACAACAAAAAGTGGATGAAAAACAACAGGCGCAGCCACAACCACAAACTTGTCCACAGTGTGGATTTACGTATAAACGATTTTTAAAAGAAGGAAAATTCGGTTGCCCTAGCTGCTATGACAGCTTTAGTGAGCACTTGCCGAAGCTCTTTAATAGAATACAAGCAGGACCTCAACATCTTGGTAAGATGCCAGGCGCCCATAGTAATATTTATGTCATTAAAAAACAAATAGAAGATATTCGGAAACTTATGAAAGTAGCTGTAGATGATGAACAGTTTGAGGAGGCCGCCAAACTGCGAGATGAAGTGAAGGAACTGGAGAAACAGCTACAATTTGAAGGTGGTGATATGACGTGATGATTGAATCGTTTCTAGAACGAGCTACACCCACATGGATGAGCGTGGAGGACGATTATTCAGATATAGTCATCAGTACACGTATCCGTCTTGCACGAAATTTAGATGGCTATCGTTTTCCACTATCCTTTACAGAGAATGAGGCATTGCAGGTAGAGCAGGCTGTAACACATGCCGTGCAGGATAGCACAAAGCTCCAAGATCATTACTCATATTTTGCCATCAAAGACTTAACATCCTTACAGCGTCAAATTCTTGTAGAAAAGCATTTAATAAGTCCTCAGCTTGCCAAAAAAGAACAAGTTGGCTCCATGCTATTATCTGATGATGAATCAATTAGCATTATGGTGAATGAAGAGGACCATTTACGCATTCAATGTATGACAGCGAGTTTTCAGCTACAAAGGGCATATGAGCAGGCCAATAAAATTGATCGAGCCCTAGAAAAAGCTTTACCTTATGCATTTCGTGATACTTTTGGATATTTAACAAGCTGCCCGACAAATATTGGTACTGGTTTACGAGCATCCGTTATGATGCACCTGCCTGCCCTTACATTAACAGGTCAAATGAGTCAAATTATTAATGCCATGACAAGGCTGGGAATGACAGTAAGAGGGATATATGGGGAAGGTAGTGAAAATTTAGGTAATGTTTACCAAGTGTCGAATCAGATAACACTAGGCAAAACAGAAGAAGACATTTTGGCAGACATTCAAAGCGTCGCTGAAAAAATTATTCAAAAAGAGCGACATGCAAGAGGCAGATTAATGGAAAAAGCAGAACTTGCCCTAGAAGATCGAGTATATCGTGCATTAGGTACTTTAACACATGCTCGTATTTTAACGAGCGAAGAGGCGGCTACCTGCTTGTCGAACGTCCGTTTAGGGGTAGATTTACAGTTGATAGAGGGCATTAAGGCGACGACTCTTAACGAGTGTGTTGTCAGTATGCAGCCAGGATTTTTACAACATTATGCAGGAGAGGTTTTACCACCTGCCGAGCGTGATCGCGTACGAGCGGAAATGCTTCGTGAGGCATTATTTCGTGAAAATATGAGTAAGCCTATTATAGGGGAAAAAGGAGAGGATTCATATGATGTTTAATCGTTTTACACAACGCGCACAAAAAGTATTACAGCTTGCACAGGAAGAGGCAATTCGTTGGAAACACGAATCAATAGGAACAGAGCATATTCTATTAGGGCTTATTCGTGAAGGCGGCGGTATAGCTGCGAAAGCATTAGAAGCCATTGACATTAGTCCTCAAACGATTGAAGCGGGTATAGAAGAATTAGTTGGAAAAGGAAAAGAGGACGTGGGTCCGATTGTCCACTACACACCTAGAGCGAAAAAGGTCATAGAGCTTTCAGTTGATGAATCACGCAAACTAGGTCATTCATATATCGGTACGGAGCATTTGCTATTAGCTCTTATTCGTGAAGGCGAGGGTGTCGCTGCTCGTGTATTAAACAATGCTGGTGTCGGCTTAAATAAAGCGCGTCAGCAAGTACTATTGTTGCTAGGGAATAATGATAATGCACAATCTGGTCAACAAGCTGCACAGGCTGCCAATACACCTACATTAGATAGTCTTGCTCGTGACTTAACACAAATTGCGCGAGAAGGCTCTTTAGACCCTGTGATTGGTCGAAGCAAGGAAATTACACGTGTTATTGAGGTTTTATCTCGCCGTACAAAAAATAACCCTGTATTAATTGGTGAGCCTGGGGTTGGTAAAACGGCTATTGCTGAAGGCTTAGCACAGCAAATTATTAATAATGAAGTGCCGGAGATTCTTCGTGATAAACGCGTCATGACACTTGATATGGGAACAGTGGTCGCAGGTACAAAATACCGTGGTGAATTTGAGGATCGCTTGAAAAAAGTGATGGATGAAATTCGCCAGGCAGGCAATGTTATTTTATTTATCGATGAATTGCATACATTAATTGGCGCAGGTGGTGCAGAGGGAGCAATTGATGCATCAAATATTCTAAAACCTTCGTTGGCACGTGGTGAACTTCAATGTATCGGTGCGACTACATTAGATGAATATCGTAAATATATTGAAAAAGATGCGGCCTTAGAGCGTCGTTTCCAACCAATTCAAGTTGATGAGCCAACAGTGGAAGAGGCGATTCTAATTATTCAAGGCTTACGTGATCGCTATGAGGCACATCACCGTGTAAAAATTACAGATGAAGCGATCGAGGCTGCAGCAAAAATGGGTGACCGCTATATTTCTGATCGTTTCTTACCAGATAAAGCGATCGACTTAATCGATGAAGCAGGTTCAAAAGTACGCCTACGTTCATTTGCAGTTCCACCAAATCTAAAAGCACTTGAAGATAAGCTCGAAAATGTGCGCTCTGAAAAGAATGCTGCAGTCTCTGGTCAAGAGTTTGAAAAGGCAGCCTCATTAAGAGATACTGAACAGAAGCTAAAAGATGAAATTGAAACGACTAGAAAGAACTGGAAAGAAGAGCAAGGGAAATCTGAATCAAAAGTTACAGTGGATGATGTTGCAGCTGTTGTATCTATGTGGACTGGAATCCCTGTTTCAAAAATTGCTTCAGAGGAATCATCTAAGCTATTACAGCTCGAGGAAGAGTTACACAAGCGAGTGGTAGGTCAAGGAGAGGCAGTGGAGGCGATTTCTCGCGCTATTCGCCGTGCAAGAGCAGGCTTGAAAGATCCCAAACGACCAATTGGCTCATTTATTTTCTTAGGACCAACAGGGGTTGGTAAAACAGAGCTTGCGAGAGCACTGGCTGAGGTAATGTTTGGCGACGAAGATGCAATGATTCGTGTAGATATGTCTGAATATATGGAGAAACATTCAACTTCGCGCTTAGTCGGTTCACCTCCAGGCTACGTAGGCTTTGAGGATGGCGGTCAGTTAACTGAAAAAGTTCGCCGTAAACCATATTCAGTTGTTTTACTAGATGAGATTGAAAAAGCCCATCCAGATGTTTTCAATATTCTGCTACAAGTGCTTGAAGATGGTCGTTTAACTGATTCTAAAGGTCGTGTAGTGGATTTCCGTAACACAGTTGTAATTATGACATCAAACGTTGGGGCAGATGCTTTAAAATACCAGAAAAACTTAGGCTTCAATGTTGGTGGTGCGGAATCTAAACATAAAGACATGAAGGGAACAATGCTTGAGGAATTGAAAAAAGCATTCCGACCAGAGTTCTTAAACCGTATCGACGAGATGATTGTGTTCCACTCATTAGAGAAAGAACATTTAAAAGAAATTGTCTCTATGATGGCAAAAGCTTTAACAAAGCGTCTAAAGGAACAAGATATTTCCTTAGAGCTAACAGATGCGGCGCTTGAGAAAATTGCACAGGAGGGCTATGACCCTCAATACGGTGCCCGTCCTCTACGTCGTGCACTACAAAAACAAGTAGAAGACCGCTTATCAGAAGAATTACTGAAAGGCAATGTAGAGAAGGGCAATCAGGTGATTATTGATTATGTGAATGAAGATTTTGTAGTAAAGAAAAAAGAGGGCGTTTCTGCATCTAATTAATTTCTAACGGCTACGCTTCATCTCAAAAGGACAGCAGGCTATAGTGCCAAGCTGTCCTTTTTTATGTACAATTGATAATAAGAACAAATATTCGAGGTGAATGTGATTTGGCAAAGAAAAAAACGAAATTTGTATGCTCAGGCTGCGGCTATGAATCTGCAAAATGGATGGGAAGATGTCCAGGCTGCGGGGAATGGAATAAGATGGTTGAAGAAGTAGAGGTCGTAGCAAAAGGACCTCGCGGAGCCTTCCAGCATTCTGCGACAGTTACGCAAAAAGCTCTTCCTATTATGCAGATTGAGGCTGCTGAGGAGTCTCGAATTACAACAGAAATGGGTGAGCTTAACCGAGTGCTAGGCGGAGGAATCGTACCAGGCTCTCTTGTACTAATAGGAGGTGACCCTGGTATTGGGAAGTCGACGTTATTATTACAAGTGTCCGCTTTACTTTCAAATAATGGTCATCGTGTGCTTTACATTTCTGGTGAGGAATCAATCCGTCAAACAAAGCTTCGTGCGGAGCGTTTAGGAGTGGTATCACAGGAGCTTTATATCTATTCAGAAACAAATTTAGAATTTTTAAATCAAACTATTGAGGATGTACAACCAAAGTTTGTCATTGTCGATTCCATTCAAACTGTGTTTCATCCTGAGGTAACCAGTGCCCCTGGCAGTGTATCACAGGTACGTGAGTGTACAGCAGAGTTGATGAGAATCGCTAAAACGAAAGGAATCGCTATATTTTTAGTTGGGCATGTAACAAAAGAGGGCCAAATTGCAGGACCACGTATTTTGGAGCATATGGTGGATACTGTACTGTATTTTGAGGGGGAGCGCCATCATAATCACCGTATTTTGCGCAGTCAAAAGAACCGTTTTGGCTCAACAAACGAGATTGCTATATTTGAAATGCTTCAGGGGGGCTTAAAGGAAGTATTAAATCCATCTGAGCTTTTTTTACAGGAACGTTCACAGGGTGCAGCGGGGTCAACCATAGTGGCTTCTATGGAGGGTACACGGCCAATTCTTGTTGAAATTCAGTCACTCGTAACACCTACAAGCTTTAACTATCCAAAGCGTATGACAACGGGTGTAGATCAAAATCGTGTGCAGCTATTAATGGCTGTTCTTGAAAAAAGAATGGGCCTCATGCTGCAGGCTCAGGATGCATATATTAAAGTCGCTGGCGGTGTAAAGCTAGATGAACCTGCCATTGATTTAGCAGTGTTGACAAGCATTGTCTCGAGCTTTAAGGATCAAGCTGTTAGAGCTACAGATTGTTTTGTTGGAGAAGTGGGATTGACCGGGGAGGTACGCCGTGTTTCCCGTATTGAACAACGTGTAATAGAGGCGGCAAAGCTAGGATTTAAGCGAGTGTTTATACCAGCTTCAAATATTGGCGGCTGGGATTTTCCGCAAGGTATCGAGATTGTTGGGGTAGAAACAATTAAGGATGCACTGAATGCGTGCTTTAGGGAGCTATAAACGAAGCGTGCATGTTGGACAAGTTTCTGACATGCACTTTCCTTTTCAATCGTTTTTTAGATGGTTAGTGTAAAAAACGGAACTAAAAAAGGGTTTTAAGCGTCCTACATAACACCCTAATACGATACCTCTATTTACAACGTTATAGCTGGCATTTTTGTTTAAAGAAAACCTCTTTATTTCCACCTCTCTTTGAAGGTGCTGCCAGCGGTTAAAAAGAAAAGAAATTTAACGGGGTTTGTTAGGCTCATGAAAGATTTTCTAAAGTAAACTATGTATAATTATAGCTAAGAATTGGAGGTGACAGCTTATGAAAAAATTTGTTCAAATTGCCTTTTTACTAATTGGGGGAGCATTAGGCTTTGTTTTCTTACCGCCATTATACGAATTGCTTCACTTATCTTCTAATCCTTGGCTTGATAATCCCTATGTATCAGTAGCTTTAGGGGCAATTTTATTGTTTACATTATCGTTTGCCTTTTCAGATTATTTTGTGCGACTCATTGGCTGGATGGAAGAGGTGCTATTTAAGGTACCTGTAGGAGACTTATTATTTGGAACGCTCTGGCTTATAATTGGGCTGATTGTTGCCTATTTCTTAGGCTTTGCCATTGAAAGTGTTCAACTGGGATTCGTTTCAGAGATTTTACCGATTATCATGTCCTTTGTACTTGGTTATTTAGGATTCCGTGTGGGCTTTAAGAAGCGTGATGAATTAATCCAGCTCTTTACATTGCGTGGTAACAATACAAAGAAAAAGCTAGTAGAGGGTGTAGAAGCCCAAGAAGTAAAAGGGAGCTACAAGCTGCTGGATACAAGTGTTATTATTGATGGTCGTATTGCGGATATTTCTGAAACAGGGTTTATAGAAGGTATATTAGTGGTTCCTCAATTTGTTCTTACAGAGCTTCAGCATATTGCAGATTCTTCTGATACTTTAAAACGTACAAGAGGTCGTCGTGGCTTAGATATTTTGAAAAAATTGCAAGATGAGCGTATGACGAATGTGGAAATATCCGAAGAGGATTTTGAGGATGTGCAGGAAGTTGACTTAAAATTAGTGCGTCTTGCAAAGAAAATGAGCAATGATACACAGATTGTTACAAATGATTTCAATCTTAATAAAGTATGCGAGCTACACCACGTAAGAGTCTTAAACATCAACGATTTAGCTAATGCTGTAAAGCCTGTTGTTATCCCTGGAGAGAATATGCAAGTAATGGTTATTAAAGATGGTAAAGAGCATAATCAGGGAGTGGCTTATTTAGACGATGGCACAATGATTGTGGTTGAAGGCGGACGTAGTTATATCGGACAGGCAATTACAGTTACAGTAACGAGTGTGCTGCAAACATCAGCAGGTCGTATGATATTTGCGAAGCCGAAGGACGATTAGGATGTGAGAAAATGCAATATGAAGTAGTTCTACCTGCAGCAGGAAGTGGAAAGCGCATGGGTGCAGGGCAAAATAAATTATTTCTAAAACTTTTGGAGAAGCCTATTCTGATACACACGCTAGAAGTGTTTCAGCAAGATCCATCTTGCACAGGTATTTGGCTGGCTGTAAAACCAGAAGAACGTGCGCATATTCAAAAACTGCTAGAGCAATTTGAAATTACAAAAGTGAAGGGCTTGCCTGATGGTGGTGCTGAGCGTCAACATTCGGTTCATTCGTGTATGAAGGAGATGCAACAGGTAGATATTGTGCTTGTACACGATGCAGCACGCCCTTTTATTACACATGATATTATCGCTAATCTTGTACAAAGTGCACATGAACTCGGTGCAGCTATTGCAGGGGTTCGAGCGAAGGATACGATGAAAAAAGTATCAACGAATGGCATTATTGAGGAAACGGTTGATCGTGAAAGCCTATGGATGGTGCAAACACCACAAGCATTCCGTTTTGAGTTAATTATGGAAGCGGAGGACGTAGCTGAAAAAGTAGGTTTTCTCGGTACAGATGAGGCGATGTTGATGGAGCGTCTTGGACACCAAGTACACATCGTAGAAAGTAGTTATGAAAATGTAAAAATGACGACGCAAGAAGACTTAGTATTTGGTGAGGCAATCTTGCGTAAGCGTGGATCATGCAATCTTTAAGAAATATTATTTATATATTTATATATTTAACTGTAGCTTGAAATTAAAGTTTGATTAATAATTTCACAAGAACATTGACTTAATCATAAATTAAATGAATCCATTTATAAAAAAAGCTCGATCAATTTGTTTACCTTTATTGAACCAAAGCCCTGTTAACCATCCATGTAGCGCAAAAACCAGCGCTTCCCATAGAAGATGAAAATGTACTCAGAAAGGGTATTGAATACTATGGCTGTGAGAGGAAGATCGGTTAGTATAAATGGCGAAGGAATTAGAGAAGATTAAGTAATAAGTCGTTTGTTTCATCAAAACAAAAAGAAATAGCCATCATCTGGTGCCATAGTGAGGTGGCTATTTCTAAAATTATGATGGTGGATGTTAGTCGAATAAAGTCCCTTTTATGCTATGTTTATCCAATTATGTTTAAGACGAAAAACAGGAACACCTACACAATTATGATCACTCGACAGTCCTATAAAAAAAGAAAAAGACTCTATTTAGTGGTTTACTCTTCTTCATTTGCAAGTTGTCCTTGCTTATCACTTCAACTTCCGCAATTCATCCACAAAAGCACGGCGTTTTGGATAGGTTTGTAGTAGATCTGCAATTAGTTGGGTTGCTTCGAGCACATAGCCGGCTTTACGCATGATTGTAATAGTACGGCAAACTTCTTGATAGCGTCTGCGGTCGGATGCTTGCTTTGCGCTTGAAGTAACAGTATCGATGAAAAGTGCGCAAACTTCTTCGTAATAATGCTCTCTAATATGTGGATAGTACTGTTCGATTCGCATTGGTTGTTCTTTGCAATAGTCCAGAATGTGTGCGTATTGTTTTTCCTCTACAATGAGTGTGGCATAAAAGTAGGGATTGTGCTTTTTTAATTGCTCTAGTAGTTGGTTGAATGTTTTTGACCATTGCTGTGCTGAATGGAGTTTTTTGAATTCGTCATAATATTCGTTGTCACCGCCCAACAATAACTGTAAGGCTAATTCGCGCATATCTTCTTTATTATCTAATGCTTTATGTGCTGTAAAGGCATAGCGCTTCCATTTATTCACGATTCCTGGGAAATCATGGTTGTGTTGCTGACCATCTTGAGAAAGTTGCAATACTTTTGCATAATCACCTTGCTCTATAGCAGATAAAATAACCCGTTCACGCATACCTGCATCTTCTATATTTTGCTCTAAAAACTTCTCCACATCTTCGTTGCTATATTTGGAGGATATTATTTGGAATTGCAATTCTTTTAGTTGTTTATTCATATAATTAGCACTCCAACTATCTCCTTGTGTACTAAGAGAATGTAGGAGGGCAACGTATTTCTTTTCGATCGCATCATCGTGGCATAAAGGAATGCATGATTGGAGGAAGGATATACGCCAGTCCGGCCAGCCGTCTAAACCTGTATGCATCGCTTCTTTTATAATTAATTCATACACTGTTTCATACTGCTCTGTATTCCAAACATCTCCACCCTCTCTAATGGCGTCTTCAATAAATGCTAGGCTTTCTTCTATAGAATCACCGAAATCACCATTTGAGTCATCACTATAGTGTAAAGCATCGAATGTATGTTTGAAACAGAGTAGGCTAAGTTGAATGGCGGTGAAATATTCACCATTTTCGATGTGTTCTCCGATGTGACCTTGTATCGTTTTGACTCCCCGTAATGCTTTAGACGATTGGTTCCATGGAATGAAACTGCTGCGGCGATCTTGGACGGCATTGATATGATGTACGATTAACTTTTCAGCAGCATTTAAAGCATCATCCGGTGCTGTGATGAGCATCTCCAACTCTTTTATAAAGGTAGGGTGATTTTTCCCTACTTTCATAATGATTTCTACTAATTGTTCTTTCGTTTGTGATTGCAATAATTGTTGAAGCGATGGTTTGGCTGTTGTTTGTACTGAGGTAGTGCCCTGCTCATGCTGAATTGCATATAAGGCGGCAGCGATATGTTTGCAATCATCGTCATAGGGGCAATCACAATCAGCATATAAAATATCTCCTTTCCTATTCGTGCGTATATCGACAATGTATGTAGATGAGCCAGCGACTTCAGCTTGCCAATTATGTTCGTCAATTTGTACGATATCCTCTACAAGGCCGTTTGTATAATAATCGAGTCCACGTTTTAAAATGGTTTTGTTGAATTGTTTTTCGAAAGTGTTAATGTTCATGGAAACCCCCATCTTGTTATGCCTTTAGAACAAGGATATCAAAAATGATGGGCAAAGGGTATATAGTATGAAGAGTATTGGAGGATACGTGTTGATTTTTTTGCACAATAATTTTTAAACGATAAAAAGGTCATTTGCCAAAATCAATAGGGTGCTTAATTAAAAATATGTTATATCGCATTTGACAATTTGGCTAAATGCGATTCTTTTTTGTCTCAATTATATTTTTTGGTGAATAAGAAAAATGAACTCGATGAAATTTTGATGAAAAACCTTCGCTGTGTCTAAGTATACCCTTTGAAAAAGACATTTTTGTGCTCAGAATATATTACATAATATGGATCATCATCAAAAGTTAGGGATGACATTTTAATAAAATACTAGTTGATTGGAGTGGAGTCAGCGTGACTCCTTGTATACTAAGAGTTTCAAAACGATCAAGAAAGGGATTTTTACGTGTAAAATGAAATAGTGGATATATGTTTAATAAGGTAATAGAATAGATGAAAAAGATGTGAGGGGTGTTTATTGTGTCATTAAATGAATGGTTAAATCAAAAGGTTCCAGAAATTACAGGTTCATTAACTAGTATAAATAAACAGTACATCGACGTTGACAATTCAATAGGCTTTGTTGGACGAGATTGTGTTTTTAAAATAATAGATAATTTTCATGAAGTACTGTTTCCGGGCATTTTTACGGTAAAGCCTATTGATGAAACAAGGGTGAATGTAGTTTGCAGTAATAAGCTGCGTGAAACAGCATTAGATTTACGGGATATTATCGAAAAAGTATTGTTTTATAATATGGAGGACCGTGATCCTGCCAATTGCGAGAAGTATTGTCGTGAACAAGCAGATAAAATTGTTATGGATTTGATTAATCGGTTTCCTGCCATTCGCCAAGTTTTACAAACAGATATTCAAGCGGCATATAATGGTGACCCAGCAGCTCTTTCCACAGAAGAAATTTTGCTAAGCTATCCATCTATTGTGGCTGTTTATATTCACCGAATCGCGCATGAGCTATATGAGATGGGCGTACAAATTGTACCTCGTATTATGTCAGAATATGCGCATCGATTAACTGGTATCGATATTCATCCGGGGGCTACCATAGGGGAATCATTCTTTATTGACCACGGAACAGGTGTCGTCATAGGTGAAACTTGTACTATCGGAAAGAATGTGAAAATTTATCAAGGTGTAACATTAGGTGCATTAAGCTTCCCGTTAGATGAAAATGGTAATCCGATTAAGGGCATTAAGCGTCATCCGAATATTGCGGACAATGTTGTCATTTATGCTGGTGCTACGATTTTAGGGGGCGAGACGACGATTGGGCATGATTCCGTCTTAGGGAGCAATATTTGGCTAACACATTCTGTTCCCCCTTATTCGCGTGTTTATAATTCACAGCCATCACCGAATATTAGCAATAGTCAAATGAAAAATATAGAGTATCATATTTAAAAAACGTTGGGCAGTCTAGGGAGTATAGCTTTCTAAACTGCCCATTACTGCTAGAGGAGGATAATTATTAAAGCGCTTTTCAAACACCCTTTGGCAAACTTTGATATGATAATGATAAATATTAATTAAAGGAAGATGAATATGTTTCGAGTTGGACAAGGATTTGACGTACACGCATTTGAAGAAGGACGTCCATTAATTATCGGAGGTATAACAATTCCTCATGAAAAAGGGCTAGTAGGCCATTCTGACGCAGATGTTTTATTACATACTGTAACAGATGCAGCATTAGGGGCTATTGGAGAAGGAGATATTGGTCGACACTTTCCAGATACAGACCCTGCATTTAAAGATGCAGATTCAGCAAAATTATTAGAGCACATCTGGAAAATTGTTGAGGATAAAGGGTATGTTCTAGGTAATGTTGATTGCACTATCATGGCGCAGCGACCTAAAATGGCACCGTATATTGAGCAAATGCAAAATCGTATTGCGGATTTGTTGAACGCAGAGCCTTCACAAGTTAATGTCAAGGCGACAACAACTGAACGATTAGGTTTTACAGGTCGTGAGGAAGGGATTGCCGCAATGGCGACAATTCTATTGATTAAGAAGTAAAAGCAGGCTATCAGCGCTTTTATTTCCTGTAGCAGAGTGGTAAAATGAACAAAGTCAATTTTTGATCGAAAATTTAGGAGGCTTTTAATTATGGCGAAAGAAGTTCGTGTTCGTTACGCGCCATCCCCTACTGGTTACTTACATATCGGTGGTGCGCGTACAGCGTTATTCAATTATTTATATGCAAAACATCATAACGGTAAATTCATCGTACGTATTGAGGATACAGATATTGAGCGTAATGTAGAGGGCGGAGAAGCATCTCAGCTAGATAACCTAAAATGGTTAGGTATTGAATACGATGAATCCATCGATATTGGTGGACCATACGCACCTTATCGTCAAATGGAGCGTCTTGATATTTATAAAGCGCATGCTGAAAAGCTTTTAGAGCAGGGCGTCGCTTATAAATGTTTCTGTTCTTCTGAAAAATTAGAAGCATCTCGTGAAGAGCAAAAGGCACGAGGAGTAGCTGCGCCAACGTATGACGGTACTTGTCGTCATTTATCAGCAGAGGAAGTTGCTGCTAAAGAGGCTGCTGGTGAAACTTATACAATACGTATGCGTGTACCTGAGAATGTAACTTATGAGTTTGAGGATTTAGTACGTGGACAAGTTACATTTGAATCAAAAGATATTGGTGACTGGGTAATTGTTAAAGCAAACGGTATTCCAACATATAACTATGCTGTAGTTCTAGATGATCACTTCATGGAAATCTCTCATGTTTTCCGAGGCGAAGAGCATTTATCTAACACACCAAAACAAATGATGATTTTTGATGCATTTGGCTGGGAGTATCCAAGCTTTGGCCATATGACATTGATCATTAATGAAAACCGTAAAAAATTATCAAAACGTGATGAATCCATTATTCAATTCGTAACGCAATATAAAGATTTAGGCTACCTTCCTGAGGCAATGTTTAATTTCTTTGCATTACTTGGCTGGTCTCCAGAAGGAGAAGATGAGATTTTCTCCAAAGAAGAATTTATTAAAATCTTTGATGAGAAACGTCTGTCAAAATCACCATCAATGTTTGATAAGCAAAAACTTACATGGATGAATAACCAATACATTAAAAAATTATCTTTAGAAGAAGTGGTGGTATTATCTTTACCGCACTTACAGAAAGCCGGCTTATTACCAGAAGAGCTGACACCAGAACAACATGCATGGGCAACAGATTTAATTGCACTGTATCATGACCAAATGAGCTTTGGTGCTGAAATAGTAGATTTATCCAGCCTATTCTTTAACGATCATATTGAATATGATGAAGAAGCAAAAGCTGTTTTAGCAGGTGAGCAAGTACCTGAGGTCATGGCAGCA
The DNA here is from genome assembly GCF_058788755.1 of Lysinibacillus sp. FW301-JW8. Taxonomy (NCBI): domain Bacteria; kingdom Bacillati; phylum Bacillota; class Bacilli; order Caryophanales; family Bacillaceae; genus Lysinibacillus; species Lysinibacillus sp. FW301-JW8. Next base: position 27,820 of record NZ_JBYTBB010000020.1, on the reverse strand, counting down.
TTTAAGTCACAGCTTGAAGAGCTAGAAGAATTTACACCTGATGAAGTAAAAGCTGCTATTAAAGCTGTGCAAAAAGCTACGGGTCATAAAGGTAAAAATTTATTTATGCCAATCCGTGTTGTCACAACTGGAGAAACTCACGGCCCAGAGCTACCAAATGCTATTTGTTTAATTGGTAAAGAGAAAGCAATTGACCGTGTAGAAAAATTTGCGCAATAAATAGAATTTTATTGACAATTTATTAGTTCGTTGTAAAATGAATTTACATTGAGAAAGCGTTGATAAGGAGAAGTAAGTGGCGCATGCTCTAAAGAGAGGACCATCACCGGCTGAAAGTGGTCTGAGCCTAGGCAAAACTGAAATGCACCTTTGAGCATAAGGCTGAACAATAGTAGGCTTTATCGATTCGTTCCCGTTACAGAACGTCCAGAGTGGAGGGCTATGCCTTCAATCAGAGTGGAACCGCGCAATTTAAATTTAGCGTCTCTGTCATTCCTTATGGGAATGATGGGGACGTTTTTTATTTATCTTCATTCAGCAAATGTTTTTTGTATCGAAAGCATAGCGGCAGATGTTTTATGCGCGTAAGCATAGCGGCAGCGGCAGCGGCAGATACAGAAGACTCCCACCTCTACAGGTGGTGAGATGAATGCAGTTTTGGTTCCTTTTCAGTGGGTGTCCAAACACCAACTGAAATAGAGGAACTCAGTCTAAGAAAGCCATGTCCTGTGGCAATTTATCTGTGCGAAAGCGAAGCGACAGCAACACACGATTGAGTGACCAACATATGTTGCTGCCGCTGCGTTAGCACTACGCTTTCGCACAAAAAACATATGTTGGCCCAAAGCCTCTGGCGGATGTCACGGATTTTCAAAGGAATGAATAAAAGGATGTTAGCCTAAAAATCTTCGCATCCTGCGAAAACGGCTGACTGACCTGCATCGTGCAGCCCTAGGCACTATTCGAAATCTGGACACAATTACGCCAAGGCGAAATTGATATAAAATGCGTTCTTCACTAGTTAACTCTGTAGAACAATCAACATCAGCACAGTATTTCAAAGTCCAAGAATGCAGTTGATTATGTGAAAATTTCAAAGGATCAAGGCAGATCAAAAAGAAAAGGGGGAGTTTTTGTGTTTAAAAGAATGAAGGAAGATGTAGAAACCATTTTTGAAAATGATCCAGCTGCGCGCAGTGTGCTTGAAGTTGTGCTAACATATTCGGGGCTGCACGCTACTTGGGCACATCGAGTTGCTCACTGGTTCTTTAAAAAGCGTTTTTATTTTATAGCCCGTACCATTTCACAAATTAGTCGCTTCTTCACTGGAATTGAAATTCATCCTGGGGCGAAGATTGGTCGACGTTTCTTCATAGATCATGGGATGGGCGTTGTGATTGGTGAAACATGTGAAATTGGCGATAATGTAACTTTATATCAAGGTGTGACTTTAGGCGGTACAGGTAAAGAAAAAGGAAAACGTCATCCGACATTAGAGGATAATGTACTTGTGGCAACAGGCGCAAAAGTATTAGGCTCGATTACAATTGGTGAGAATAGTAAAATTGGCGCAGGCTCAGTTGTTTTAAAAGAAGTGCCACCAAATGCTACAGTTGTCGGTATACCTGGTAAAATAGTGATTAAGGATGGAATTCGTCTAGAGAAAAAACTTGACCATCAAAATATACCTGATTTAGTAGAAGAACGTTGTCAAGTTTTCGAGAAGCAGATTGCTACCTTGTAACAAGAGATCGAACGCTTACAAAAGGAGAGAGAAACACGATGAGTATACAAATCTTTAACTCATTAACACGACAAAAAGAACCTTTCGTACCGCTAGAAGAAGGCAAAGTGAAAATGTACGTTTGTGGTCCCACGGTTTATAACTATATTCATATTGGGAATTCACGACCTGTAATTGTCTATGATACAGTACGCCGATATTTTCAGTACAAAGGGTATGATGTGAAATTTGTATCAAATTTCACAGATGTAGATGACAAAATTATAAAGGCTGCTAACGAGCTAGGTGAAGAAGTTCATGAATTAACAGAGCGCTTTATTAACGCATATTTTGAAGATGTTATAGCTTTAGGCTGTAAAAAAGCTGACGTGCATCCACGCGTTACAGAGCATATGGATGATATCATTGAATTCATTCAAGTGTTAATGGATAAGGGTTATGCTTATGAGTCTGCTGGTGATGTGTACTATCGAACGCGTAAATTTAATGGGTACGGTAAATTGTCCCATCAATCAGTTGATGATTTAAAAATCGGTGCTCGTATTGAAGCTGGTGAGAAGAAAGACGATGCATTAGATTTTGCTTTATGGAAAGCTGTTAAACCAGGTGAAATTTACTGGGAGAGTCCATGGGGAAAAGGTCGTCCTGGCTGGCATATAGAGTGCTCTGTAATGGCTAGAGAGCATCTGGGAGATACAATTGATATTCATGCTGGTGGCCAAGATTTAACATTCCCACATCATGAAAATGAAATTGCTCAATCTGAAGCTCATAATGATAAAACATTTGCGCGTTATTGGATGCACAATGGGTATATTAATATTGACAATGAAAAGATGTCCAAATCTCTAGGGAATTTTATACTTGTCAATGATATCCGCAAACAAATTAACCCACAAATTTTAAGATTCTTTATGCTTTCTGTGCACTATCGTCACCCGATTAACTTTTCAAAAGATTTAGTGGATGCTGCTGCAACTGGATTAGAACGAATCCTAACTGCTTACAACAATATCAAGCATCGATTAACAACTACTGCTAGCTTAGGTGATCATTCAGAACAATGGCTTGAAAAAATTGAGGAACAAAAAGCTCATTTTGAAGAAGCAATGGATGATGATTTTAATACAGCCAATGGTATTTCTGTATTGTTTGAATTAGCCCGTATTGCTAATATTTATTTAAATGAAACAAACACTAATGAAAAAGTATTATCGCATTTTATGGAAACTTTTGAGGCGCTAGGTGACGTCTTAGGTATTGAGTTTGCTAAAGAAGAAGAGCTGTTAGATGAAGAAATTGAAGCCCTTTTACAAGAGCGTGTAGAGGCACGTAAAAACCGTGATTTTGCCCGTTCAGATGAAATTCGTGACCATTTGCAAGCACAAGGTATCATTTTAGAAGATACGCGACAAGGAACTAGATGGAAACGAGGGTAAGTAACTTGGATAAACTCCGTAACAAAGATGTTAAACAATTGAATGCGCTAGCGTTAGCCTATATGGGAGATGCCGTTTTAGAACAAAAGGTTCGTGAGCATTTACTACGCGCTGGTCGTGTCAAACCAAACACGCTTCATAAAGAAGCCACACATTATGTGTCAGCAAAAGCGCAATCTATGATTGTTCATCGGATGATAGAGGAAAGCTTTTTAACAGAGGAGGAATTGGCTGTGTTCCGTCGCGGACGCAATGCCAAATCCGGCTCTGTGCCAAAAAATACAGATGTTCAAACTTATCGTAATAGCTCAGGTTTTGAGGCAGTGCTTGGAAGTTTGTATTTGTTAAATGAACTAGAACGCGTTTATGAAATCATTGCATACGCTATTCAAATAATCGAGGAATCGAAAGGAGTGTCGAAATAATGGCAGAGCAAAATGGTGAAATAATTGCCGGTAAAAACCCAGTGTTAGAAGCACTTCGTTCAGGCCGTGATATGAATAAAGTATGGATTGCAGAAGGTGTGAAAAAATCAGGCGTAAATGAATTACTTGATTTAGCACGAGAACGTGGTGTCATTGTTCAATTTGTCCCGAAAAAAAAGGTTGATCAATTATCAGATGCTAATCACCAAGGAATTGTTGCCTCCGTTGCAGCATATAAATATGCAGAGCTAGAGGATTTATTTGCTGCAGCAGTAAATAAACAGGAGGATCCATTTTTTTTAATATTAGATGAGCTGGAGGACCCCCATAATCTAGGTTCTATTATGCGAACTGCGGATGCGATAGGAGCACATGGGATTATAATACCAAAGCGTCGTTCAGTAAGCTTAACGGCAGTGGTGGCAAAGGCTTCGACAGGAGCTATTGAGCATGTACCTGTAGTACGTGTGAATAACCTTGCTCAGACAGTCGATGAACTTAAAGAACGAGGTGTATGGATAGCTGGTACAGATGCAAAGGGTTCTGCAGACTATCGAAAAATGGATGCTACATTACCGCTTGCGATTATTATTGGTAGTGAAGGCAAGGGAATGGGTCGCCTGCTAAAAGAGAAATGTGACTTTTTGTACCATCTGCCCATGGTTGGGCATGTCACATCACTAAATGCATCAGTAGCTGCTGCACTCTTAATGTACGAAGTGTATCGTAAACGTCAAGAAGCGATTGAGTAGGCATGAAAAACATTTTGCTTGTTGACGGCTATAATATGATTGGGGCTTGGAAAGAGCTGCGGCCTTTACGTGATGCAAATTTTGCAGATGCGCGTAGAAGATTGAGTGAATTGATGGCCGAGTATAAGGCAGCAATGGGATGGCGTGTCATTATCGTTTTTGATGCACATCTTGTACCAGGTGTGGAGCAATCTTATATAGAAAATGATGTGGAAGTCATTTATACACGGAAAAACGAAACAGCAGATGAACGTATTGAAAAAATGACACATGAATTAAAGGCTAGAAATGTTCAAATCTATGTAGCAACTTCTGATATGGCGGAGCAAAGCGTTATTTTTGGTAATGGTGCTTTACGAAAATCCGCAAGAGAGCTCGAAATTGATATGGGCATTATCCAACAAAAAATTTCACATGATGTAAAGCGGAAACAAGATACCAAACCGCCTTCTCGCATAGAATTAAAGCCAGATGTTGCATTAGCCTTTGAAAAATGGCGACGTGGTTTGAAATGATTGATTGACGCATATTTTCCAATTCCGTTATACTGTTCCTAATTATCTGTTGTGGCTGAGGTGATACCATGTTTAAAAATAGCATTGTACAAGTGACACAAGATTTTGAACGATTCAATGATGAAGAACTTATTGAAATGGTGCATCAAGGTAATACAGATGCGTTAGATTATTTAATTACAAAATACCGTTTATTAGTAAGAGCGAAGGCAAGATCCTATTTTTTAATTGGAGCAGATAAGGAAGACATTGTGCAAGAAGGTATGATTGGCTTGTATAAAGCGATACGAGATTTTAAAGGAGATAAGCTGGCTTCTTTTAGAGCATTTGCTGAGCTGTGTATTACAAGGCAAATTATTACAGCAATTAAAACTGCAACTAGACAAAAGCATATTCCACTTAATTCTTATGTATCCTTGGACAAGCCGATTTTTGATGAAGAATCAGATCGCACGTTAATGGATGTGCTAACAGGCGCTATTATGGATGATCCAGAAGAATTGATGATTCATAGAGAAGAGTTTGGCTATTTAGAAGAAAAGATGAGTGAGATTCTAAGTGAACTAGAATTACAAGTACTAGCTTTATACTTAGATGGACAATCTTATCATGAGATTTCTGCTAAATTAAATCGCCATGTGAAGTCCATTGACAATGCACTGCAAAGAGTAAAGCGTAAATTAGAGAGGCATTTAGTCCTCGAGGAAATGTCCTAACGATTGCATACCTTTGTTGACATGGGCAATTTTAGGTGGTAGTCTTTAAAAGACAAAGTGCCGAAAAGGTGATTATATGGCAAAAAAAGTCGTGTTAAATTGTGGAAAATGCGGGTCGAGAAATTACACGTTTCCAGCTAAAGAAGGCTCAACTGTACGCCTCGAATTAAAGAAATTTTGCTCGCATTGCAATGAACATACAGTGCATAAACAGACGCTATAAAGTAACTTGTAAATAGACAGATATGATTGATTCGGAGGTTAGGCTAGAATGGGCAAAATTAAAGACTTTTTGAGCAATGTAATGTCGGAAATGCGCAAAACAAGCTGGCCAAAAAGTAAAGAACTGACGAAATATACAGTCGTTGTAATTTCAACTGTTGTAATTATGGCTTTATTTTTTGTGTTAGTAGACCTAGGTATTTCATCATTATTCCGCTGGTACTTAGATTTATAATTTAGTAAATAGCATGTTAATACTTCTGAAATAGCCCGTCCAATGCAATAACGGGTTTTTTCGTTTGTTTTATGAAGTAAACAGCAGTAAAATATTCTCATTATGATTAAGTAGGCTACGAGTGAGAGTATGAGCGTAGCTATAGATGACTATGCTAGTTTCGGTATATATCATCAGGCTTTCGCTAGCTATTAGCGAAAGCTATGTTTTTCTAAATGAGTAGTTTGTGAAAAGAGTGATGGGTGCTTTAGCATTTTGCGATTCATTTTCACTTTTATTTGTAAGGGAGGGACGGACGAGAAGTCCTAGTAGTTATGGAGAAAAATTGGTATGTTGTTCATACGTATTCAGGGTATGAAAATCGTGTAAAAGCAAACCTAGAAAAACGTGTTGAAACAATGGGGATGCAAGATAAGATTTTCCGTGTAATCGTGCCTGAACATGAGGAAACAGAAATGAAGGATGGAAAAAAACGTACAATGATGCGTAAAGTCTTTCCGGGATATGTATTAGTAGAACTAATCATGACGGATGACTCTTGGTATGTTGTACGTAATACACCAGGTGTAACGGGCTTTATCGGTTCGTCGGGCGGTGGTGCAAAACCAACACCTTTATTACCGGAAGAAGCGGATCGTCTGCTACAACAAATGGGTATGTCTGACAAAGTTGTTGAAGTAGATATTTCGGTGGGAGAGGCTGTCGAAGTATTGGAAGGGCCTTTTGCACACTTCCAAGGACGTGTTGAAGAAATTGACACCGAAAAAGGAAAAGTGAAAGTGACTGTTGATATGTTTGGTCGTGAAACAATTATGGAGCTAAGTTTTGAACAAATAAAGAAAATCTAATGTGAGAAACCTCATTGTAAAATACTTAGATGTAAGTTTCGCAGATTTTGTAAATTACTACTTGCTTAAAAAAATTAAAAGTGGTATCATTTCATAGGTCAGACTGTCATACTTTGTTTTGGCGTCTGCAATGATAATTTTAATGTTATCGGCACTTAGCTGACAGACAGATATTGAGTGGGAGGGGCAACCCAATTACCACATCACGGACTTAAGGAGGTGTGTCTCGTGGCTAAAAAAGTTATTAAAGTTGTAAAACTTCAAATCCCTGCTGGTAAAGCAAATCCAGCTCCACCGGTTGGTCCTGCATTAGGTCAAGCAGGTGTGAATATCATGGGATTCTGTAAAGAATTCAATGCGCGTACGGCTGATCAAGCTGGTCTTATTATTCCAGTTGAAATTTCAGTATTCGAAGACCGTTCTTTCACTTTCATTACAAAAACTCCACCTGCAGCAGTTCTACTTAAAGTAGCGGCTGGTATCCAATCTGGATCTGGTGAACCAAACCGTAAAAAAGTGGCAACGGTTAAACGTGATAAAGTTCGCGAAATCGCTGAAACTAAAATGCCAGACCTTAACGCTGCTTCAGTAGAAGCTGCTATGTTAATGGTTGAAGGTACTGCACGAAGCATGGGAATTGTTATCGAAGACTAATCCCTGTTACTTGATGTTTTGTTTTTTGGAAGGTTGCGAAGTTTCTTTGTGAACGCGCAACCTTTATTCGTGGGAGGTAAAATCCGCTACAACCACAATCAAGGAGGAATTATATAATGGCTAAAAAAGGTAAAAAACTGCAAGATGCAGCAAAATTAATCGATCGTAACACACTTTACAGCGCACAAGAGGCAATTGAACTTGCTCAAAAAACTAGCACAGTAAACTTCGACGCTACTGTAGAAGTTGCTTTCCGTCTAGGTATTGATACTCGTAAAAACGACCAACAAATCCGTGGTGCTGTAGTACTACCAAACGGTACTGGTAAAACTCAACGCGTATTAGTATTTGCTAAAGGCGAAAAACTTAAAGAAGCTGAAGCAGCTGGTGCAGATTATGTAGGCGATGCAGAGTACATCCAAAAGATCCAACAAGGTTGGTTTGATTTCGATGTAATCGTAGCAACACCTGACATGATGGGTGAAGTTGGTAAACTTGGTCGCGTTTTAGGACCAAAAGGCTTAATGCCAAACCCTAAAACTGGTACAGTTACTTTTGATGTAACAAAAGCAATCGAAGAAATTAAAGCTGGTAAAGTAGAATACCGTGCTGATAAAGCTGGTATCATCCACGCTCCTATTGGTAAAGTTTCTTTTGCAGCAGAAAAATTAGTAGAAAACTTCTTAACTGTATTTGATGTAGTACAAAAAGCAAAGCCTGCAGCTGCTAAAGGTACTTACATGAAATCTGTAAACGTTACAACTACAATGGGTCCAGCTGTTAAAATCGATGCTTCTAACGTAGTGGTAAAATAATCAATCTAACTTTTCATATAAATATATTGACAGTGAACTTGTATCTATGATATGATGTTTGCTGTTGTGAATCATCCATTTGTACCGTAGACAGTAGGAGTGACTTGTCACTTAATGTTCCTACCGAGGACATCGGAATTCGGATTCTTATTTAAAGATGATGACTTTCAGCCTCTGTGTCTATTTTGACCCAGAGGCTTTTCTTTTGTCGGTATAAATGACCCATTCTTATAGGAGGTGTCATAATGAGCAAAGCAATCGAAAACAAACAAGTACAAGTTCAAGAGATTACTGAAAAATTCCAAAACGCTGCTTCTGTAGTAGTTGTGGATTACCGTGGTCTTAATGTTGCACAAGTGACAGAGCTTCGTAAACAACTTCGTGAAGCTGGCGTTGAGTTCAAAGTATACAAAAATACATTAACTCGTCGTGCTACTGAAGCTGCTGGTCTTGAAGGAATCAACGACGTATTAGTTGGTCCTAACGCAATTGCGTTCTCAAATGAAGATGTAATAGCTCCTGCTAAAATCATCAACGAGTTCGCAAAGAAAAATGACGCTTTAGAAATTAAAGCAGGTATTATCGAAGGTACTGTTTCTTCAGTTGAAGATGTTAAAGCACTTGCAGAACTTCCATCACGCGAAGGTCTTCTTTCAATGCTTTTATCTGTACTTCAAGCTCCAGTGCGTAACTTCGCACTTGCAACAAAAGCTGTTGCAGAACAAAAAGAAGAACAAGGTGCATAATTTTAAACGCATCATAACTTCTGCGGCTTAAACCGCAAAAACAAATACTATCCAATTTAGGAGGAAATTATAATGAATAAAGAGCAAATCTTAGAAGCTATCAAAGCTATGACAGTTCTTGAATTAAACGATTTAGTAAAAGCTATCGAAGAAGAATTCGGTGTAACAGCTGCAGCTCCTGTAGCTGTAGTTGCTGGTGGTGCTGCTGGCGCTGCTGAAGAAAAAACAGAATTTGATGTAGTATTAGCATCTGCTGGTGCAGAAAAAATCAAAGTAATCAAAGTGGTTCGTGAAATCACTGGTTTAGGTCTTAAAGAAGCTAAAGAAGTAGTTGATAACGCTCCTAAAGCTCTTAAAGAAGGCATCTCTAAAAATGAAGCTGATGAAATCAAGGCTAAACTTGAAGAAGTTGGCGCTTCTGTAGAAGTTAAGTAATCTCGCGTTACTTTTTAACAAAAGGAAAGCTCGTCATTTTGGCGAGCTTTTTTCTTCATTCTGAGGAGGCGTGAAAATGGCAGATCACTATTATACAAATAAGCCTCAAGCTGAAAGTAAACCTCGTCACTGGACATTCAAATTATTGGGACATTCGTTTTCCTTTGAGACGGATGCAGGTGTTTTTAGTAAAAGCGAAGTAGATTTTGGATCCCGTGTGTTAATAGATGCTTTTCAAATGCCTGATATTGATGGTGCAATTTTTGATGTGGGGTGTGGGTATGGACCAATCGGTTTATCGATTGCCAAAGCAAATCCAGATCGTACTGTTTTTATGATGGATATAAACGAGCGTGCAGTTGCACTCTCGCAAAAAAATGCGCAAGTAAACGGTGTTCAAAATGTACGGATATTTGTGAGTGACGGACTATCGATGGTTGACAAGGATGTAAAAGCCGCAGCTATTTTAACCAATCCTCCAATTCGCGCAGGAAAAGAAACCATTTTCCGTTTTTACGATGGAGCTTACGATAAGTTAGTGTCATCTGGTGAGCTGTGGGTAGTAATTCAGAAAAAACAAGGTGCGCCATCAACAGTAAGTTACTTAGAAGAAAAGTTTTCTGAAGTCGATGTTGTGGAGAAGAAAAAAGGGTACTGGATAGTATGTGCAAAAAAATAAATGAAATATGTATAAAATATTGACTTGACAAATTGGCTATGATAATATGATACAATGCAAAAATATTATTTTGAGGTCGTGTGCCCTTTTTGTATATGATTGTTTTAATATGGGTATACTTGCCAAGATAAGTTTAGTTAACCGAAAATGAGATCTTTTTGAAGACTCGTTTTCTTTTTGTCTTTCGAAATCATACACTATTTGTATGATTTTGCAAAGACCTAATATCGCTTTATTGAGGGGTGAATGAGTTGACAGGTCAACTAGTTCAGTATGGACAACACCGCCAGCGTAGAAGCTTTGCGCGTATTAAAGAGGTGCTTGAGCTTCCAAATCTGATTGAGATTCAAACGGCGTCTTACGAGTGGTTCCTTGAAGAAGGTTTACGTGAAATGTTCCGTGACATTTCGCCGATCGAGGACTTTACAGGCAATCTTTCATTAGAATTCATTGATTATTCATTAGGAGATCCTAAGTATGAAGTCGATGAGTGTAAAGAGCGAGATGTTACTTACGCAGCTCCATTACGTGTGAAAGTACGTCTTTATAACAAAGAAACAGACGAAGTGAAAGAACAAGATGTATTCATGGGTGATTTCCCATTAATGACTGAAACAGGTACGTTCATTATCAATGGTGCTGAACGTGTAATCGTTTCACAATTAGTCCGATCACCGAGTGTGTATTTCCATGATAAAACTGATAAAAACGGTAAAAAAGGTTTTGGAGCTACAGTTATTCCAAACCGCGGTGCGTGGTTAGAATATGAAACTGATGCAAAGGATGTAGTGTATGTACGTATCGATCGTACTCGTAAGCTACCAGTAACAGTGTTACTTCGTGCATTAGGGTTTGGTTCAGACCAAGAAATTATCGATATTATTGGTGACAACGAGTATTTACGTAATACGTTAGAAAAGGATAACTCTGAAAGTACTGAAAAAGCGCTTTTAGAAATCTATGAACGTTTACGTCCAGGTGAGCCACCAACAGTTGAAAGTGCGAAGAGCTTATTATTCTCTCGCTTCTTTGATGCAAAACGCTATGATTTAGCGAATGTTGGTCGCTATAAAATGAATAAAAAGCTTCATATTAAAAATCGTTTATTTAACCAAACGATTGCTGAAACGCTTGTAGACCCAGAAACAGGCGAAATTTTAGTAGAGAAGGGTACAGTTCTTGATCGTCGTACGTTAGATAAAATCTTACCTTTCCTTGAGGATTCATCTAAAGGTATTGGTTACCGTGCTTTATCACAAGTTGGTGGAGTGCTTGAAGATGATGTAACAATCCAATCTATTAAAATTTATGCACCTAAAGATGAAGCACAAAAAGAAATCAATATTATTGGTAATGCGTATATTGATGAGGAAGTGAAAAATATCACGCCTGCTGATGTATTAGCTTCTGTAAGTTACTTCTTTAACTTACTGTACCATGTAGGGGCTACAGATGATATTGACCACTTAGGCAATCGTCGTCTGCGCTCGGTTGGGGAGTTATTACAAAATCAATTCCGAATCGGTTTATCTCGTATGGAGCGTGTAGTACGAGAGCGTATGTCCATTAACGATACAGCTGCTATTGTGCCACAGCAATTAATTAATATTCGTCCAGTAATTGCGTCAATTAAAGAGTTCTTCGGTAGCTCTCAATTATCACAATTCATGGACCAAACAAACCCATTGGCAGAGTTAACACATAAACGCCGTCTTTCAGCATTAGGGCCTGGTGGTTTAACACGTGAGCGCGCAGGTTTCGAAGTGCGTGACGTTCACTATTCTCACTATGGGCGTATGTGTCCAATTGAAACGCCAGAGGGTCCAAACATTGGTTTAATTAACTCATTATCTTCATTTGCCAAAGTTAATAAATTTGGATTCATTGAAACACCTTATCGTCGTATTGATCATGAAACAGGTAAAGTAACAGATCAAATTGATTACTTAACAGCTGACGAAGAAGACAACTACTATGTAGCACAAGCAAACTCACCATTAAATCCTGATGGTACATTTGCGAATGATGAAGTAGTAGGCCGTTTCCGTGGGGATAATACAGTATTCAATAAAGCGCAAATGGACTACATGGACGTTTCACCAAAACAAGTAGTTTCGGCTGCGACTGCATGTATCCCGTTCTTAGAAAACGATGACTCTAACCGTGCACTTATGGGTGCCAACATGCAACGTCAAGCGGTTCCTCTACTTAACCCAGAAGCACCATTCGTTGGTACTGGTATGGAACATGTTGATGCGCGTGACTCAGGTGCGGCTGTCGTGGCGAAATATGACGGTATCGTTGAGCATGTCGAAGCTCGCTCTATCCATGTTCGCCGAATTGAAGTCGTTGAAGGTAAAGAGGTTAAAGGCGATTTAACAAAATATAAATTACAAAAATTCATTCGTTCAAACCAAGGTACTTCATACAACCAACGTCCACTTGTTAAAGTTGGCGAACGTGTGAAGCCTCGTGATATTTTAGCAGATGGTCCTTCTATGGAAAAAGGCGAACTTGCTCTTGGTCGTAACGTACTTGTTGCGTTCATGACATGGAATGGCTTTAACTATGAGGATGCTGTTATTATGAGCGAACGCCTTGTAAAAGACGATGTTTATACATCTGTTCATATTGAAGAATATGAGTCAGAGTCTCGAGATACAAAATTAGGACCTGAAGAAATCACACGTGATATTCCAAACGTTGGGGAAGATGCACTTCGTAATTTAGACGAACGTGGAATCATCCGCATCGGTGCTGAGGTTCGTGATGGTGATATTCTTGTTGGGAAAGTAACGCCTAAAGGGGTTACAGAATTAACAGCAGAAGAACGCTTATTACATGCGATCTTCGGTGAAAAAGCGCGTGAAGTTCGTGATACTTCGTTACGTGTACCACATGGTGCAGGCGGTATTATTCTTGACGTGAAGGTATTTAATCGTGAAGATGGCGATGAATTACCACCAGGTGTTAACCAATTAGTTCGTGCTTACATTGTTCAAAAACGTAAAATACGTGTTGGGGATAAAATGGCCGGACGTCACGGTAATAAAGGGGTTATCTCTCGTATCTTACCAGAAGAAGATATGCCATTCATGCCAGATGGAACGCCTGTCGATATTATGTTAAATCCACTTGGTGTACCATCTCGTATGAATATCGGACAAGTTTTAGAACTACACTTAGGTATGGCTTCCCGTTACCTAGGCGTTCATATGGCAACACCAGTATTCGATGGTGCCAACGAGGAAGATGTTTGGGAAACAATGGAAGAGGCTGGCATGAACCGTGATGGTAAAACAATCCTGTATGATGGACGTTCAGGTGAACCGTTCGATAACCGTGTATCAGTAGGTATCATGTATATGATTAAACTTGCTCACATGGTTGATGATAAACTTCACGCACGTTCAACAGGGCCTTATTCACTTGTAACCCAACAACCGCTTGGTGGTAAAGCACAGTTCGGTGGACAACGCTTTGGTGAGATGGAGGTATGGGCACTTGAAGCATACGGTGCTGCTTATACACTTCAAGAAATCTTAACAGTTAAATCCGATGATGTTGTTGGCCGTGTGAAAACATACGAAGCCATCGTTAAGGGTGAAAGTGTACCAGAGCCAGGCGTTCCTGAATCATTCAAAGTATTGATTAAAGAACTTCAATCTCTAGGTATGGATGTAAAAATGTTAACAATCAATGATGAAGAAGTAGAGCTTCGTGATTTAGACGAAGAAGAAGATCTTCAGCCAGCTGATGCTCTTAACATTGCACCAAATGTAGATAAAGAAGAAGAGCCAGTAGAGTCATTTGAATAATTAATTTCAAATTAGTCGGGCAGGATTTAATGCCCTGTCCGACTTTTTCTTTTTTAATGAATAACTATTTTAATCTTTTGTCAAAGAAGTACATTTTTTGCAAACGATTGTCGAGCTGCGTAAAAGAGTCTTTATAAAGACCTATACTAGAGGGAGGTAGGCTCCTTGATAGACGTTAATGAATTTGAATATATGAAAATTGGTTTAGCTTCTCCTGACAAGATTCGCTCTTGGTCATACGGTGAAGTAAAAAAACCAGAAACAATTAACTATCGTACATTAAAACCAGAAAAAGATGGTTTATTCTGTGAGCGTATTTTCGGTCCAACAAAGGACTGGGAATGTCATTGTGGTAAGTACAAACGTGTACGCTATAAAGGCGTAGTTTGTGATCGTTGTGGTGTTGAGGTAACACGTGCTAAAGTACGTCGTGAACGTATGGGCCACATCGAATTAGCAGCACCAGTTTCTCATATCTGGTACTTCAAAGGTATTCCTAGCCGTATGGGTCTTATTTTAGATATGTCCCCACGTGCATTAGAAGAGGTAATTTACTTTGCATCCTATGTTGTTATTGAGCCAGGTGCAACAAACTTAGAAAGCAAACAACTACTTTCTGAAAAAGAGTATCGTGCATATCGTGAAAAATTCGGTAACACATTCGAAGCATCTATGGGTGCGGAAGCAATCAAGAAATTATTGGGCAAAATTGATCTTGAGGATGAAACCCAATCTTTAAAAGAAGAGCTGAAATCTGCACAAGGTCAACGTCGTACACGTGCCATCAAACGTCTAGAAGTTGTTGAATCTTTCCGTAACTCAGGTAACTCACCTGAATGGATGATTTTAGATGTACTACCTGTTATTCCACCAGAGCTTCGTCCAATGGTGCAATTAGATGGTGGTCGTTTCGCTACTTCTGACTTAAACGATTTATATCGTCGTGTAATCAACCGTAACAACCGTTTAAAACGTTTACTAGACCTTGGTGCTCCAAGCATTATCGTTCAAAATGAAAAACGTATGTTACAAGAAGCTGTTGATGCATTAATTGATAACGGTCGTCGTGGTCGTCCTGTAACAGGTCCAGGTAATCGTCCATTAAAATCACTTTCACATATGCTGAAAGGTAAACAGGGCCGTTTCCGTCAAAACTTACTAGGAAAACGTGTTGACTACTCTGGTCGTTCCGTTATCGTCGTAGGTCCAAACTTAAAAATGTACCAATGTGGTCTACCAAAAGAAATGGCTATTGAGTTATTCAAGCCGTTTGTTATGAAAGAATTAGTTGAACGTGGTCTTGCTCATAATATTAAATCTGCTAAACGTAAAATCGAACGTTTAAACAACGACGTATGGGACGTTTTAGAAGATGTAATTCGTGAGCATCCAGTGTTACTGAATCGTGCACCTACACTTCACCGTCTTGGTATTCAAGCGTTCGAACCAACATTAGTTGAAGGTCGTGCTATTCGTCTTCATCCATTGGTATGTACAGCTTACAACGCTGACTTCGATGGTGACCAAATGGCGGTTCACGTACCATTATCAGCTGAAGCACAAGCAGAAGCTCGTCTATTAATGCTTGCTGCACAAAATATCCTTAACCCGAAAGACGGTAAACCAGTTGTAACACCTTCTCAAGATATGGTATTAGGAAACTATTACTTAACACTTGAGCGTGAAGGTGCTCGAGGGGAAGGCTCTGTTTTCTATGGTCCAAACGAAGTGTTAATTGCATATGATACAGGTCATGTTCACTTGCATACTCGTATTGCTATTAAAGCAAGTTCGTTAAGCAACCCAAGATTTACAGAAGAACAAAATAATAAATTCTTATTAACAACTGTTGGGAAAGTAATCTTTAACGAAATCTTGCCTAAATCATTCCCGTATATTAATGAGCCAACTGACTTCAACTTAGAGCAAGAAACACCAGACAAATTCTTTGTTAACTTAACAATTGACGAAGAAACGTTAAAAGAGCTTGAGGCTGATGCGACTTATAATGCACTTGATGAAAAGGGCAAAGTTAATGCACAACGTATAGCTGTACTACGCAAATACTTTGCTTCAGTACCAGTTGTGAACCCGTTCCGTAAAAAATTCTTAGGAAATATCATTGCCGAAGTATTTAAACGTTTCCACATTACAGAAACATCTAAAATGCTTGACCGCATGAAAAACCTAGGATTCAAATATTCAACACGCGCTGGTATTACAGTTGGTGTTTCTGACATTGTTGTATTACCAGATAAAGGCGATATTTTAGCAATAGCACAAGACAAAGTAGATAAAGTGCAAGCACAATTCCGTCGTGGTTTCATCACAGAGGAAGAACGTTATGACCGCGTTATCTCTAGTTGGAGTGCTGCGAAAGATGAAATCCAATCAAAACTAATGAAATCACTTGAGAAAACAAACCCAATCTTCATGATGTCTGATTCAGGTGCCCGTGGTAATGCCTCTAACTTTACACAATTAGCAGGTATGCGTGGTCTGATGGCCAATCCGGCTGGTCGTATCATTGAACTTCCAATCAAATCTTCATTCCGTGAAGGTTTAACGGTATTGGAATACTTCATCTCTACACATGGTGCCCGTAAAGGTCTTGCCGATACAGCCCTAAAAACTGCCGATTCAGGTTACTTAACTCGTCGTCTAGTAGACGTAGCACAGGATGTTATCGTTCGTGAAGATGATTGTGGAACTGACCGCGGTTTAACAATCGGCGCGTTAATGGAAGGTACAGAGTTAATTGAAGCGTTAGACGAACGTATTGTTGGTCGTCATACGAAGAAAACAATCTATCATCCAGAAACAGGCGAAGTGATTTTAGCAAAAGACGGATTAATCGATCAAGATATCGCTCGTATTATTACTGAGTTAGGTATTGAAGAAGTAACAATTCGTTCTGCATTTACATGTAATACAAAACATGGCGTATGTAAAAAATGTTACGGCATGAACTTAGCAACAGGTGAAGAGGTTGAAGTTGGAGAAGCAGTTGGTATCATTGCTGCTCAATCAATCGGTGAACCAGGTACACAGTTAACAATGCGTACATTCCATACAGGTGGGGTTGCCGGGGATGATATTACACAAGGTCTTCCGCGTATCCAAGAGATCTTTGAAGCACGTAATCCTAAAGGTCAATCAGTTATTTCTGATATCGCAGGTACTGTTTCAGACATCACTGAAATCCGTGAAGGTCTAAAAGAAATTACAATTGAAGGTGATGTAGAAACACGTAAATACCCAGCACCTTACAATGCGCGTCTGAAAGTACAAGAAGGCGACTTTGTAGAACGTGGTCAGGTATTGACAGAAGGTTCTATCGATCCAAAACAATTACTAAAAGTTAAAGACGTTTCAACAGTTCAAGAGTATCTGTTAAAAGAAGTACAAAAAGTATACCGTATGCAAGGGGTAGAAATTGGAGATAAACATATCGAAGTAATGGTACGTCAAATGCTTCGTAAAGTGCGTGTAATTGAAGCTGGTGATACAGAATTATTACCTGGTTCATTACTAGATATCCACCAATTCTCAGAGGCAAATGCAGATGCTGTTATAAACGGCAAAAACCCTGCAACTTGCCGTCCTGTAATTCTTGGTATTACAAAAGCTTCACTTGAAACAGAATCGTTCTTATCTGCCGCATCATTCCAAGAAACAACTCGTGTCTTAACAGATGCTGCAATTAAAGGTAAACGTGACGAACTTCTAGGATTAAAAGAGAACGTAATTATCGGTAAACTTGTTCCTGCAGGTACTGGTATGCAACGTTACCGTCAAATCCGCATTGAAAAAGATGAGCTTGATTTAGAAGAAACTATTTCTGCTGAATAACTATTAAAATGAGCTCCGGAGAGATGGTAAAAACCCATCTCTTCGGACTTTTTAAAGATATTAGTTGACAGTGGTAATTGGTAATGATAATATATTGAAGGTTGATAGTTAACTGTCTGTACTTCGGAGGATATGCAAATGTCTTATGATAAAGTAAGGGCTAGTAAAACAATCATAGGTACAAAGCAAGCAGTAAAAGCAATGCGCGATGGTTCAGTGAAAGAACTTTTTGTGGCACTTGATGCAGACAATTGGGTAACCGATTTGGCCATTACTTTCGCGAGAGAAATCGGTGTGCCAGTTATTCTTGTTGAGTCCAAAAAGGAACTGGGCAAGGCCTGTGGAATCCACGTTGGAGCAGCGGTTGTTGCTATTGCTGTAGAGTAGTTTTTGTGTATAAAACACAAAGACTTTGTTTTTACCCAAAAAATGAACCACCTGGATGTGTGGTATTAACAAGGAATAAATGAAGGGAGGAAATACCGATGCCTACAATTAACCAATTAGTACGTAAGCCTCGTCAATCTAAAAGCACGAAATCAAAATCACCAGCGTTAAACAAAGGATATAACTCATTTAAAAAATCTTTAACTGATGTTAAGTCTCCACAAAAACGCGGTGTTTGTACTCGTGTTGGTACAATGACACCTCGTAAACCAAACTCAGCGTTACGTAAATACGCTCGTGTACGTTTAACTAACCAAATTGAGGTTACAGCTTATATCCCAGGTGAAGGCCACAACTTACAAGAGCACAGTGTTGTTCTTATCCGTGGCGGACGCGTAAAAGACTTAGCGGGTGTTCGTTACCATATCGTACGTGGAGCTCTTGATACAGCTGGTGTAAACGGTCGTTTACAATCACGTTCTAAATACGGAACAAAACGCCCTAAAGAGAAAAAATAATTTAACGTTTAATTAACGTTATTTCATAAATGAGCCTCATACTAGTTGTCACAAATATCAAATCTTGCTAGCAGATTTGATATTGACTGACAAATACGACAAGGTCAACTTTATAAAAATAAATCGATAACTATTCGAAAGGAGGAAAACACATGCCTCGTAAAGGTCCTGTTTCCAAACGTGACGTGTTACCAGATCCAATTTATAGTTCAAAACTAGTAACTCGTTTAATCAATAAAATGATGGTTGATGGTAAAAGAGGTACTTCTCAAAAGATTTTATACGGTGCGTTCGAGATTGTTAAAGAACGTTCTGGTGAAAATCCAATTGAAGTATTCGAAGCTGCTCTAAATAACGTAATGCCAGTTCTTGAAGTACGCGCTCGCCGTGTTGGTGGTTCTAACTACCAAGTACCAGTTGAAGTACGTCCAGAACGTCGTACAACTTTAGGTCTTCGTTACCTAGTTAACTATTCTCGTCTTCGTGGTGAAAAAACTATGGAAGAGCGTTTAGCTAACGAAATTCTAGATGCTTCAAACAACACTGGTGCATCAGTTAAGAAACGTGAAGATATGCACAAAATGGCAGAAGCGAACAAAGCATTCGCTCACTACCGTTGGTAATTTAACCTATGTGTTAGCTAATTGGCTAACACAAGGTCTTTTATACAATCTTTACCCCAATATGGAAGGAGAAATTTCCTATGAAACGCGAATTCTCACTTGAGAATACTCGTAATATTGGGATCATGGCTCACATTGATGCTGGTAAAACAACAACAACTGAGCGTATCCTTTATTACACTGGTAAGATTCACAAAATCGGTGAAACACATGAAGGCGCTTCTCAAATGGACTGGATGGAGCAAGAGCAAGAACGTGGTATTACAATCACTTCTGCTGCAACAACAGCACAATGGGCAGGTCACCGTGTAAACATCATCGATACTCCTGGACACGTAGACTTCACTGTAGAAGTAGAACGTTCATTACGCGTACTTGACGGTGCTGTAACAGTACTTGATGCTCAATCAGGTGTTGAGCCTCAAACTGAAACTGTATGGCGTCAAGCTACAACATATGGTGTTCCACGTATTGTATTCATTAACAAAATGGATAAAACAGGAGCAGATTTCTTATACTCTGTAGGAACTCTACATGAGCGATTACAAGCAAATGCTCACCCTGTCCAATTACCTATCGGAGCTGAAGATCAGTTCTCTGCTATCATTGACTTAGTTGAAATGAAAGCTACTTTCTACGGTGATGAGAAGGGTACAGCAGTAACTGAAGGAGAAATTCCTGCAGAATACCGTGAACAAGCTGAAGAATACCGTGAAAAATTAATCGACGCCGTTGCAAGTGTTGATGAAGAAATCATGGAAAAATATTTAGAAGGCGAAGAAATTACTGTTGCTGAGCTAAAGGCGGCTATTCGTCGTGCTACAATCGCAGTAGAATTCTACCCAGTAATCTGTGGTACAGCATTCAAACACAAAGGCGTACGCCCAATGTTAAATGCAGTTATCGATTACTTACCATCTCCAGTTGATGTACCAGCAATCAAAGGTACTACAGTTGATGGTGACGAAGAGTTAGAACGTAAATCTTCTGATGAAGAGCCATTCTCAGCTCTTGCATTCAAAGTTATGACTGACCCATTCGTAGGTAAATTAACATTCTTCCGTGTGTACTCTGGAACATTAGATTCAGGTTCATACGTACAAAACTCTTCTAAAGGTAAACGTGAACGTGTTGGTCGTATCCTACAAATGCACGCTAACTCTCGTGAAGAGATTTCTAAAGTATTCGCTGGGGACATCGCAGCAGCAGTAGGTCTTAAAGATACTACTACTGGTGACACTCTATGTGACGAGAAAAACCTAGTTATTCTTGAATCAATGGAATTCCCTGAGCCAGTAATTTCTCTTTCTGTAGAACCAAAATCAAAAGCTGACCAAGATAAAATGGGTCAAGCTTTAGCTAAACTTCAAGAAGAGGATCCAACTTTCCGTGCTCACACTGACACAGAAACTGGACAAACAATCATCTCAGGTATGGGTGAGCTTCACCTTGATATCTTAGTTGACCGTATGCGCCGTGAATTTAAAGTAGAAGCTAACGTAGGTGCTCCAATGGTATCTTACCGTGAAACATTCCGTGGCTCTGCAAAAGTTCAAGGTAAATTCACTCGCCAATCTGGTGGTCGTGGACAATACGGAGACGTAACGATTGAGTTCTCTCCAAATGAAGAAGGTAAAGGCTTTGAATTCGAAAACGCTATCGTTGGTGGTGTAGTACCTCGTGAATACATTCCTGCAGTAGAAGCTGGTCTTCGTGACTCTCTTGACCGCGGTGTAGTTGCTGGATACCCACTAATCGACATTAAGGCGAAATTAGTATTCGGTTCTTACCATGACGTTGACTCGAATGAGATGGCGTTCAAAATTGCTGCATCTATGGCACTTAAAGAAGCTGCGAAACAATGTGACGCTGTTATCTTAGAACCAATGATGAAAGTTGAAGTTGTAATTCCAGAAGAATATCTTGGTGATATCATGGGTAACATTACTTCTCGTCGTGGACGCGTTGAGGGTATGGATGCTCGCGGTAACTCACAAGTTGTTCGTGCAATGGTTCCTTTAGCGGAAATGTTTGGTTATGCAACGACTCTTCGTTCTGCAACGCAAGGTCGTGGTGTATTCTCAATGACATTTGATCATTATGAAGAAGTACCAAAATCAATCGCTGCTGAAATCATCAAAAAAAATAAAGGTGAATAATTGAATTTTCATCTTGCATAAAGTATAACTAATTTGTAAGCTATGATTGCAGGATAGGGGATGGGCCCGTTCTCTATCAGCATTCATTCTATAAATTCCAAAAATAAAACATATAATTTTGAGGAGGCAATCTCTAATGGCTAAAGAAAAATTTGACCGTTCAAAAACGCATGCTAACATTGGTACAATCGGACACGTTGACCATGGTAAAACTACTTTAACTGCTGCAATTGCTACAGTTCTTTCTAAAAAAATGGGTGGTACAGCTAAATCTTACGCTGACATCGATAACGCACCAGAAGAAAAAGAACGTGGTATCACAATCAATACTTCTCACGTAGAATACGAAACAGAATCTCGTCACTATGCACACGTTGACTGCCCAGGACACGCTGACTATGTTAAAAACATGATCACTGGTGCTGCACAAATGGACGGTGGTATCTTAGTAGTATCTGCTGCTGATGGTCCAATGCCACAAACTCGTGAACACATCCTTTTATCTCGTCAAGTTGGTGTTCCATACTTAGTAGTATTCATGAACAAATGTGATATGGTTGACGACGAAGAATTATTAGAATTAGTAGAAATGGAAATCCGTGACCTACTATCTGAATATGACTTCCCAGGCGATGATATCCCTGTAATTAAAGGTTCTGCTCTTAAAGCTCTTGAAGGCGAAGCAGAATGGGAAGAAAAAATCGTTGAATTAATGGACGCTGTAGATTCTTATATCCCAACTCCAGAACGTCAAACTGACAAACCATTCATGATGCCAGTAGAGGATGTATTCTCTATCACTGGTCGTGGTACAGTAGCAACTGGCCGTGTTGAACGTGGTCAAGTTAAAGTCGGCGATGTAATCGAAATCGTTGGTATTACTGAAGAAGCAAAATCTACAACTGTAACTGGTGTAGAAATGTTCCGTAAATTATTAGACTACGCTGAAGCTGGTGACAACATCGGTGCATTACTTCGTGGTGTAGCTCGTGAAGAAATCCAACGTGGTCAAGTATTAGCTAAACCAGGCTCAATCACTCCACACACTAACTTCAAAGCTGAAGTTTACGTTTTATCAAAAGAAGAGGGTGGCCGTCATACTCCATTCTTCTCTAACTACCGTCCTCAGTTCTACTTCCGTACAACTGACGTAACAGGTATCTGTAACTTACCAGAAGGCGTTGAAATGGTAATGCCTGGTGATAACATTGAAATGACAGTAGAACTTATTGCTCCAATCGCTCTTGAAGAAGGTACTAAATTCTCTATCCGTGAGGGTGGCCGTACTGTAGGCGCTGGCGTAGTAGCTACTATCCAAAAATAATTTTAGCTTAAGCTAATTTTTCTAAACCAATCTGTAGGGACGCTTACAGATTGGTTTTTTATGTTAAAATTAATATAGCTAACAAATATACAATTTACATTTAAATTAAATTGTTTTATGTGCATTTAGTGTGGTTAATAACAGACTGCATTATGATAACTTATTTAAGTTAAATTAACTGATATTTTCGGGCTTGCAACGTTAAAAGCAAGATATCCTACTTGTTAAAAAGGAGTGCTTTAAAATGGAGTTGAAGATATTATTGATAGAGGATGATCCATCAATTTTTGAAATGATTCAGACAAGATTTACGCAGTGGTCGTTACAGGTGGTTGGACCTAAAAATTTTCAAAAGGTGATGGATGATTTTATTGAGGAAAAGCCGCATCTAGTCATAATTGATATTCAATTACCAGCCTATGATGGTTTTCATTGGTGTCGTGAAATTCGTCATATATCAAAGGTGCCAATCCTCTTTCTATCATCACGAGACCATCCGATGGATATGGTTATGTCAATGCAAATGGGTGCTGATGATTTTGTGCAAAAACCTTTCCACATGGAAGTATTGCTAGCTAAGGTTCAGGCTATTTTACGTCGTACGTATGATTATATAGAAGAATCTTTGGATGTTACACGATTCAATGGTGCGGTTATTGACTATGCTAGAAGTGAGATTATGTATAATGGAAACATTGCCTCCTTAACTAAAAACGAACTCTTTATTTTACGTATTTTAGTGGAAAAAACAAACCAAATTGTTTCTAGAGATGATTTGATGAGAAAGTTATGGGATGATGAGCGCTTTGTTAATGATAACACTTTGTCAGTGAATGTTAATCGTTTACGTTCTAAGCTTGAGGATATAGGTTTACAGGATGTTATTTTAACCAAAAAGGGACTTGGTTATATTGCCGTCATACAAGGGACGTGATGAAGATGCCATTATTATTTATAAGAGAACGCTTAGCATGGATAAGTTACTTTCTATTTATGATTGCTGTACTCAACATTTTATTTTCATTAGACGTTGGTCTAGTAGGGGTATCTATTTGGTATGTAAATGTGATTTTGCTTGTTAGTTTTATAATGTTTCTTTTTTGGAGATATGTAGTCGAGATAAAGCAACTTAATGATTTCCTGGGAAATGTAGATAGTCAACTCGATGATGCACATAGCAGAAGCCTGGTGCTTTCCCCTTTTCAAACAGCTTACTTTACGAAAATAGAAGATATTTTTTATGATAAAAATGCAGAGCTAAATCAAGCAAAAGTTCAATTACAAGAGTATACTGATGAGCTTCTCGCATGGGTTCATGAAGTAAAAGCCCCGTTAACGACTATTAATTTAATGCTGGATCATATAGAAGATTTGTCATTACGTCGTAAATTAGAGGCAGAGTGGCTAAGGCTACATTTATTGGTTGATCAGCAGCTTCACCAGACACGATTATCTTCCATTGAAAAAGATAATTATATGTTAGAAATGGAGCTACGAGCTGCTGTCTATAATGAAATAAAAGCTATGCAGGCATGGTGCATTGAAAAGGGTATCGGTTTTGATGTTGAAGAGTTAACAGATACAGTGATGACAGACGGTAAATGGCTAGCCTTTATCGTTCGACAAATTTTGTCTAATGCGATTAAATATAGTCCCACTAACTCAGAAATATTCATATTTACAGAGGTAGACCCAAACGGAGCAACACTATTACATATTAAGGATAATGGTATTGGCATTCGTAAAGAGGATTTACCCCGAATTTTCCAGAAGTCATATACAGGGACAGCTGGAAGGGAATCTAGTCAGTCAACAGGTATGGGTTTATACTTAGCACATAATGTCGCACAGAAGATTGGGATTCGTATTACGGTTCAATCCAATGTAGGGGAAGGCTCCATATTTACCTTGCGTTTTCCATTACAAAATGAATATATCAAACTAACAGGTAGATGACAAAATTGTCACCTACCTTTTTATATTGTCATGTAAAACGCACGAATAAGCAAAGAAGACAGGGTACACTTGAACTATAGAAAGGGGCGTTTATAAGTGGCAGTTTTAATTGGTCGTAAAGTAAAGAAGGTCTATGGTAAAAAATCAACAGCTCAAGAGGTTTTGAAGGGTATAGATTTAGAGGTTAATCAAGGAGAATTTGTTGGGATTATGGGTTCATCAGGTTCTGGAAAAACAACATTATTAAACGTTCTGTGCTCTATTGATTTTGCAACAGAAGGTGTTATTGAAATAAATGGTCAAAACTTACGAGGAATGAAGGAAAAGGCACTAGCTAATTTCCGTCGTGAGCAATTAGGTTTTATATTTCAGGATTATAATTTATTAGATACATTAACGGTAAAAGAAAATATACTATTACCGTTAGCTATTGGCAAGCTACCAAAGGCTGTTGCAGACAGTCGTGTAAAAGAGCTTACACATTTATTGGGGATTGCTGAGATTCTAAATAAATATCCCAATGAAATATCAGGTGGGCAAAAACAACGTACATCTGCAGCTCGTGCGCTAATTACAAATCCATCGCTAGTATTTGCAGACGAGCCTACTGGTGCACTTGACTCCAAATCAGCCACAGCACTTTTAAAAAATCTACAAAGTATTAATGAGGCGAAAAAGGCTACAATTATGATGGTTACGCATGATGCAGTAGCAGCAAGCTTTTGCACGCGTGTTTTATTCTTAAAGGATGGGCTTATTTATAGTGAGTTATATAAAGGTGATAAAACAAGGCAGGCGTTTTTCCAGGAAATCATGCATACGCAAAGTGTGCTAGGTGGTGACGGTTATGAGTCTTAGTAAGCTTGTATTACGTAGCATGAAGAAAAATATGAAGCACTATTATTTATATTTCTTTGCCCTTATTTTCAGTGTGACTTTATATTTTTCCTTTGTGACTTTGCAAAACAATGCTGATGTACTGGAAACTGTTAATAAGAGTGGTACAGCCACAGCGGGATTTGAAGCAGCAACATATATATTGTATTTTATCGTGTTATTCTTCGTACTGTATGCAAACCATTTATTTATGAGGCGTCGTAGTAAAGAAATTGGCTTGTATCAACTAATCGGTATGACAAAGGGTTTAATTGTACGTTTATTAGCAATTGAAAGTATTTTATTATTTGTTGGTGCAGTGGTTTTAGGTATGCTCGCAGGCTTCTTTAGTTCTCGATTATTTGCCATGATATTATTACGTGTTCTAGAAAAAGAGGCGCTTGTCACGATGACATTTAGTATCGAGGCATTACAGAAATCTATTATCGTCTTCGCTATACTCTTAGTAATTGTGCTTGTTCAGATGGCTTGGATGATTCACCGTGTGTCACTGCTATCTTTATTCAGCGCTGCTAAGCAAGCAGACGAGCGTGTCAAACGTTTTAGCCCATTACAAATGGCGATCGGTTTTATAGGGCTTGTATTGATTGTATATGGCTACTATGCATCAACAAAGCTCTTCGATATTGAAACTCCTGGCAACTTATTTGTTAATATGATGATAATTTTAGCTACTACTATAGGCGGGACATTTTTAGTATTCCGCTTCTCTGTAGCGTTTATAATGAACTCTATCCGTTTAAAGAAAAATGGACATTTAACAGTTCTCGATGTTTTAGCATTAACACCCATTATGCATCGTATGAAAAGTAACGCAAAATCCTTAACATTAATTACAGTTTTAACGGGTGTTTCTCTTGGAATTACAACACTATCATATATTGGGTATTATTCCTCAGAGTCGTCAGCATTTAGCCGAGTACCTGGAGATTTTATCTTACTTGAGGACAATGGTCAGGAATTTTTGAAAGAACTTGAGGAAAGCAATATTTCTTATGACAAAGTAGATTACCGTTTGCAGGCGGTAACAGCTTCTATAGCCCAATTAATGTCTAAAGATCAGAAGGACAGCCCATTTTATACCATGAAAGGAACAATATATACTATCCCGCTAAGTGATTATCAGCAAAGTGTACCTGAGGCAAAATTGTCTGGCAATAGTGTGATATTAACAAACTATGGCGGTTACATGGCAGAGATGTTTCCATTAGAAAAGGATCGTGAGGTTGTAGTATCGACTGGTAAACATGAGGAGACATTTCATGTTATAGATGTTCAAGATAAAAGTATCATAAGTGGAATTGTAACAGCTGGCGGTGGAGGACCCATTTTTGTCGTTACAGATGAAATGTTTGAAAAGCTAGGAGCACAATCAGAGCCTTTTCTTTGGCATAAACAAGCTACAATTAATTTAAAATCAAAGGAAGACATAACAACAGCAGAGAAACTATATATTCAAACAGGTGCAGGGGTTATTTTAGCGTTGAATAGTGATGGTTCATCAAAACAATATATTCAATCATCTTTTGAGAGCGAACGCAAAGAGAATATTGAAGATTTAGGGCTAACTATCTTTACGACTGCGTTTTTAGGCTTAGCATTTTTAATGACAACAGGCAGCATTTTATACTTTAAGCAAATGTCTGAGGCAGAAGAAGAGCGTGGGTCTTACACAATATTAAGAAAAATAGGCTTTGCCGAAAGAGATATTATGAAAGGAATTTATATGAAACAGGCCTTTAACTTTGGTGTTCCATTAATCATTGGGCTACTTCATAGTTATTTTGCAGTAAAATCAGGATGGTTTTTATTTGGTTCAGAGTTAACAGCACCGTTATGGATCGCTATGAGCTGCTATATAACTTTATATGCTATCTTTGCAATCCTTTCTGTTGGCTATTATAAAAAGGTTATTCGTGAATCATTGTAACAATATGATAGGAAGAAACTCCAAAACAGTATGATTATTTAAACATCATACTGTTTTCATAGTGTTGAAAAACTAAATGGTCAAGGGACTCTTTGTGAACACTACTAAGTCAAATGAAGGTGATTTCCGTT